>CAZFBP010000250.1:0-4503 GCA_964517255.1 uncultured Chryseobacterium sp. | reverse complement strand
CCACGCCGTACACATCGAGACCGGTGACAATCGCTGCCTCGCGTGCATTCGCTGCGGGCAGGATCAGACCCTTGTAGCCGTGCTTCTTCGCTTCGAGCGCGATGGGCAGCGCGCCCCGGATGGGACGCACACCGCCATCGAGGCTCAATTCGCCCATCACCATGTGCGTCTCCAGCAATTCAGCGGGCGCTTGGTCGGTGGCACAGAGCAGGCCCACGGCCAGCGGCAGGTCGTAGGCGGTGCCCTCCTTGCGGATGTCGGCGGGCGCGAGGTTGATGGTGACGCCCTTGCCGCGCGGGGCGTAGAGGCCGTTGTTGCGCAAGGCGGCGTCCATGCGCTGCTGGCTCTCCTTCACGGCGCTATCGGGCAGGCCCACCAGTTGGAAGAAGGCTCCCGTCTCCACGTTCACCTCGGCGGTGACGATGGTGGCGTTGATGCCGAAGACGGCGGCTCCGTATACCTTGACGAGCATGCTCAGTAGCGGTCCTTGCGCGCGGGTTCGGCCAAGTCGCGTTCGATGTGATCGATGAAGGCGTGGATGACCTTGATGTGCACTTCCTGGATGCGGTCGGCATAACCATCGTGCGGCACGCGCACCTCCACCGTGCAGAGCGGCCCGAGCTTACCGCCATCCTTGCCCGTGAGGCCGATCACATGCATGCCTTGGGCGCGGGCCGCCTCCGCAGCACGCAGCACGTTGGGGCTGTTGCCGCTGGTACTGATGGCGAGGAGCACATCACCCTCTTTGCCGTGGGCCTGAACGAAGCGCGCGAAGACCTGCTCGAAGCCATGGTCATTGCCCACGCAGGTGAGGTGGCTGGGATCACTGATGCTGATGGACGCGATGGGCGGGCGGTCGTCGCGATAACGGCCGGTGAGCTCCTCGGCGAAGTGCATGGCGTCGCACATGCTTCCGCCGTTCCCGCAGCTGATCACCTTGGCGCCCTGTTTCAGGCAATAGCTCATGAAGGCGGCGGCCTGCTCAACGGCAGCGATGCTGGCGGGGTCGGCCAGGAAGCGCTGAAGGACGTCGGCAGCCTCGGTGAAATGCGAACGGATGCGGTCGGTGGTCATCCGCGCGAAGGAAGCGCTTTGCAGGTAATCGCGTGACTCGGCCTGAGCATGGCTCCTGCCCGGGGGGGATCCACTCAGCAGACTTCGGCCAGATCGCGCCCCTATTCCAGTCTGCTTGGGTGGGGCACAGCCGGTCATTCTGCCTCAGGCCCAGCCTTCGCTAACGCTTCGGCGCGCGCAGCACGCGCTCGAATCCGATTCAACCAACGAAAGCCAATCGCATCGCGCCTTCGGCGCATCAGGCTGACGACGATTCCTCGGAGCTTCGGTGAACGCAGTTCACCGAAGCGGCATGACTGGAGCGGACAACGAAGCCCGCCGATGCCGCTTCGAGGCTACAGAGGACGAAGCACATCTCCATCTCCCCTTGCCCTTCGCCTCCACCTTTGCGCGCGACGCACCGTCGAAGCGGTCTCCCGAATGCGCTGCGAATCACCGTATCACCACGGATGAGGGAATGAAGCGCCTGCTACGCGTGCTTTCGAGATTGAATGCCACCCGGGCGAGATCAATTCCATCAGGCAGGCATGGGGCGTGATGGTATGCCGCACTCACCGCAGCACCTGAGATCAGCGCCCTTCGGCTTTGACGCCGACCGCACCTGGCGCGGTGGCAACACGCTGAACACGAGCGCCCACAGAACGCTGCCTGCGTCCGAGCATGCGCACAGGCTTAAGATGCGGCGAGATCCGAACACGGCGCACCGGCTACATTCGCGCGCCATGACCGACCTGCCCAAGTGCCCCGAATGCGCCTCTGCCATCACTTACCCCACTGGCACCTCCATGATGTGCGCGGAGTGCGGCCATGAATGGAACCCCGATGAAGTGGCGATGGCGGAAGCCGGCCGCATGATCAAGGACGCCAACGGCAATGCGCTGAAGGACGGCGACGATGTGGTGGTGATCAAGGACCTCCCGGTGAAGGGCATGCCCAAGCCCGTGAAGGCCGGCACCAAGGTGAAGAACATCAAGCTCGTGGATGGCGATCACGACATCGATTGCCGCGTGGATGGCTTCGGAGCGATGGGCCTGAAGAGCATCTATGTGAAGAAGGCGTGAGCCGAAGCGTGCGCACGCATGCCCTGTGGGCCTGGTATTCGGACTTCCCGACCGCACGCAGCGTGATCGAAGGACACATTCCGCAGCGGCGCATGCCCGTCGGACATCACACGCCCGCGCGCCGCCATAGCCGTAATGCACGCGTGACGCGATGATCTGGCCATTTCTCAGCAACCAGCGGCCGCGCGCTAGGTTCGCCACGTGAGCGCTTTCGCACGGGCCTTCCGCTTCTACATCGGTTCCTTCTCGGGCTTCCCGCGCGAGATCTGGCTGCTCACGCTGGTCACCTTCGTGAACCGCGCGGGCACCATGGTGGTGCCGTTCATGTCGCTCTATCTCACCAAGGACATGGGCCTCACGCTGGAGGAAGTGGGCTGGATCATGAGCTGCTTCGGCGCCGGCTCGGTGGTGGGCTCGTGGCTGGGCGGCAAGCTCACGGACAAGCTCGGCTTCTACGATGTGATGGTGGGCGCGCTGGTCACCTCGGCGCTGGCCTTCATCGCGCTTGGCCATCTGCGCGGCTTGTGGCCCTTCGGCATCGGCGTGTTCGGGTTGATGGTGCTGAGCGATGCCTTCCGTCCGGCCATGTTCGTGGCGATCCGCAGCTACGCCGCGCCCGAGCAGCGCACGCGCGCCGTCACGCTAATCCGCCTCGCGATCAACCTCGGCTTCAGCTTGGGCCCGGCCATCGGCGGTTTGATCATCGCCACATGGAGTTACGGCGCGCTGTTCTGGGTGGATGCGCTCACCTGCATCGCAGCAGCGTGCATCCTTCTCATCGGCCTTACGCGCAAACAAGCCCAGCATGACAATAACGCGGCCCGCACCGAAGCGAACGGATCGCCCTACCGCGACGCGCCCTACCTCTTCTTCCTGCTCACCGTCGCGCTCATCAGCATCGCCTTCCTGCAGTACTTCAGCAGCATCCCGCTCTTCTACAGCGGGGCGCACCACTTGAGCGAAGCGTACATCGGCCTGCTGCTCGGCGCGAACGGGCTCATCATCTTCCTCATCGAGATGCCCTTGGTGAAGTACTGCGAGGGCCGTCGCTTCAGCATCCACGCCATCATGCGCTTCAGCGTGCTGCTGATCGCGGCCAGCTTCGCCGTGCTGAACCTGGTGCCCACCGTGGCCTTCCTCTGGGTGGGCATGGCGCTGATGACCGTGGGCGAGATGCTCAACTTCCCCTTCATGAACCGCTTCGCTTACGACCGCGCCGACCGCGGCCAGCCCGGAGCGTACATGGCGCTCTTCACCATCAGCTGGAGCGTGGCGCACATCATCGGGCACACCCTCGGCCTCAACCTCATCGCGTGGTTCGATTACACGGCCACGTGGTGGGTGTTCACTGGAATACTTGCAGCGGCGGCGGGTATGCTGTACGTGCTGGAGCGGATGCTGCGGGCAGAAGCAGCACCATGTGGCGGGGTCAATGCAGCACGAAGCGAATGACCTGATCGGTATGAGGTGCCGTCAGTCTCGCCAGGTAAGTGCCCACCTTGAGTTCATGGAGCGCGACCATGCCGGACGCGCCGGCGCGCTGCAGGACGGACCTGCCGGAAAGATCGAACACTGACAGGTCGTGCGCGCCGGGTCCGAGCAGCAGCGCGCGCGCGACCGCGTCGAATCGCGCGAAGGGCAGGACCTGTTCCCGCCCGATGCCCGATGCGCCAATGAAAACGACCTCTGCGCAAACGCCCGCGTTGTCCCCCTCCATGCAGTTCAGATTCACTCCCGACTCGTGATTCACGGTGTTGTTGTAGCCGCTGCCGCAAAAGCCCACGGTGGCGCCGTTCTTCGCGAGCACCAGGTTGTTCACGCCGTTCACATTGAGGGTTCCTCCGCTTTCGACCAGGAAGAGGCTGTAAGCGCCATCGTACTGCAGGTCGGCACCGGTGGTCACATGAAAGCACTGGTAAGCGCCCGCCAATGACTGTGCATCGTTGACCACGATCGTGTTCGGGTCAAGCGCGGCTGAGCAGATCGAGGTGTTGCCGGCGGAGCATTGGGCCATGCAGGCCGAGGTGGCCAGCAGGCCGGAGAGCAGGATGCAGGTTCGCATGTGCACGGGGCTTGCTTATGGAGGTCAAAACTATCACCGCCCCAGCAAGGCGCAAACCAGCGCCAACCGCGATGCCCACCTGGCCGAGGACGCTCTCCGCCTTCAGCGGGCGCAACAGAGTCTCGCCGGCGGTATTGAGCACGGTTCTCCTTCAGGAGGCGTGGCGGATGGTGTTGAAGATGCGCCCCGCCCTGCCAACGGAACACCGTTTCCTGGGACGCGGTGCATGGCGTTGCCGCCCTGCTGGTTGCGCCAGGTTTGATGGGTGCGGCGAATCATGGCGATACCACGATCATGGTATTCCTC
>CAZFBP010000249.1:0-4862 GCA_964517255.1 uncultured Chryseobacterium sp. | reverse complement strand
AGCGTGGCGCTGTACAGCAACGTCTTCTCATTGCGCTTCGACCTCTTCAAGCGGCCCTCGTCATGACAAGACCCTTACTGCTCTCGTTCCTCTTCCTGCAAGCCGCTGCCGCGATCGGGCAAGCGCACGGCAACGAATGGATCGACTTCGGCAGGAGGCACTGGCGATTCGACATCTGGTCCGACGGCGTCTATCGCCTCGATTCGGCCACCCTCGCGCAGAACGGATTCCCTGTCGGCACAGTGGACGCGCGCCAACTCATGCTCTTCGGCCATGAGCAGCAAGTGCCCGTTTACGTGCACGGCGAAGCGGATGGCGTGCTCAATGCCGGTGATTACATCGAGTTCTATGCGGAGAAGGCCGATGGCGAGGTGGACAAGCGCATGTACCCCTATCCGGCTGCCAACCCCAATCCGTACTACAGTCTGTACAACGACACCGCGCGCTACTTCCTCACCTGGGACGCCAGTGCCGACGCCAAGCACATCAAGCCTTACGCGAACGCCGACTACGACGCGTATCAACCGATGCCCTGGGGCTGGCACGATGCGGTGCAGACGACGAGTCTTTTCTATTGGGCCGGGCTGCTCCAGCACGAACTGCAGCTGGCCGGCATCGGCACCAGCTTGAGCCCCATGCTGGAGGCGGAAGGCTTCGGTGGCTTGCCGCTATTCCATGGCGTTTCAGACGGGGTATTCTACGCCGTCGCGGACCAGTACATTGATGTGGCGACTCCTTCTGCCTACCTCTCAGGCGATGCGCCTGATGCGGAAGTGGTGGCCACCGTCTCCTCACAGAACAATGCGGGCAACAGCACTTACATCAACCACCATACGCAATGGCTCTACGGCCCCGGGCTGAGCATCATGGGCAAGGACACCATCTACTCCGGTTCGCGCACGATGCGCGGCACTTTCAATATGCCCGCCAGCTTCTTGGGGCCCAGCACCACCATTCGCTACAACGCGCCACATGACCTGACGACGCCGGGCTTGAACCAGATCGGCGAGACCATGCCCGACTACCTCGACTGGCAGGCGGTGAACAACGTGCTCATCCGCTACGCGCGCACATTCGCGATCAACGGCGCCGGGCCGGTGCTCTTCGAGGTGC
Source organism: uncultured Chryseobacterium sp. (assembly GCA_964517255.1). Lineage (GTDB taxonomy): Bacteria > Bacteroidota > Bacteroidia > Flavobacteriales_F > PHOS-HE28 > PHOS-HE28. The sequence goes on along the minus strand of CAZFBP010000249.1, from coordinate 3,749 downwards.
CGGCCAGCCCCGGCCCGCTCATGCGCGTGGATCTCGGCGGCTTCACGGGCACGCCCGTGATCTACGCCTTCGGCGATAGCGTGCGCCGCGTACTGCCCACGGCCAACGGAGCGGAGTGGCGCAGCCTCTTCCCCCGCCTCGCTGGCGATGCCGAGACCAAGGTCCGCGTCTTCGCGCAGGAGGGCATCCAGCCTGTCACCGCCTTGCGCCTGGCCGGCAACAACGGCTACTTCACCGATTTCGGCGCGCTCGATGTGGACAGCGCCATGCTGATCGTGACGCACGCCAGTCTGATGAACGGCGCGCAGGCCTATGCCACCTACCGCGAGAGCAACGACGTGAACCGCTACAACACGCTGGTGGCCGACGTGGATGAGCTCTACGACCAGTTCGGCGGCGGCGTGCCCAAGCATGCCTACGCCATCCGCGCCTTCTGCAAGTACCTGCTCAATGCGTGGAGCACGTCGCCGCGCGCGCTCTTCCTCATCGGCAAGTCCATCAACACCTGGGAGGCCTTCTTCACCGGCCTGCCCAGCATACGCCCCAACGTGGGCACCAACTACGCCCGCTGCCTGGTGCCCACCTACGGTTACCCCAGCAGCGATCAGCACTTCACCAGCGGCCTGCTCTTCGACCTGCGCCGCATGGACATCCCCGTGGGCCGCATCAGCGCCAACACCAACGCCGACGTGATGGCCTATCTGGCCAAGGTGCAGGCCACCGAGGCCCAGGACCCGGGCATCTGGCAGAAGAACGTGCTGCACTTCGCGGGCGGCTTCGGCACGGACGAGGTGAACAACCATGCCGCCGCACTGGGGACATTGGGCGCCATCGCCGAAGGCGCGCAGATGGGCGCCAACGTGGTGCGGTTCAAGAAGCTCAGCTCACAGATCATCAGCCAGGCCAGCGCCGACAGCGTGCGGCATTGCATCGAGGACGAGGGCGTCTCACTGCTCACCTTCCTGGCGCACGCCTACAGCGCGAGCTTCGACATCACCATTGATCAAGTGGAGAACTACGATTGGGCTGGCAAGCACCCCATGGTCCTCGGCCTCTCGTGCTATATCGGCAACATACACGGCAACGGCCCGCAGAGCGCCAGTGAGGATTGGGTGCTGACCCCGAATGCCGGCCCCATCGCCTTCCTGGCCGCATCGGACCAAGGCTATCCCGTGTATTTGCTCTCCTACGCGAATCCGTACTTCCAGAGCCTCTCCCCGCTGAATCAGGGCGGCACCATCGGCGAGCACATGAAGCATGCAGGATTCGCCTCGCAGCAATTCTCATCGAGCATCCTGGCCTGGAATGTCCAGAATTTCGCGCTGCAGGGCGATCCCACGCTCACCCTGAGCCAGCACAAGCTGCCCGATTACACCGTGGCGCCGTCGCGCATCCTGGTAGAACCGGCCAACATCACAGCCGACCTCGAGACCTTCACGGTGCGGGTGGTGGTGGAGAACCAGGGCCGCGCACTGGACAACACCATCAACGTGGAGCTCACGCGCGTGCTCGGCAACGGCACCACATCACTGCATTACACCACGCTCACCAACCTCTATCTGCGCGATACGGCCGTGTTCGAGCTACCTGTGCTGGGCTTCACCGGCGGGCAGGGCCTCAACACGCTCACCGCCCGGGTTGACCTGCCGAGCGAGGTGCCGGAGATCGAGGACGATGTGAACAACGTGGCCGGCGCCACTGTCTTCATCACCAGCGGGGACCTGGTGCCGATCTGGCCGTACGACTTCGGCGTGGTCGCCGATCAAACCGTGACGTTGAAAGCGAGCACCGGCAATCCGCTCGCGCCCGTGCGGCCCTACGTGTTCCAGATCGATACCACGGACCTCTACAACAGCCCGTTGCTGCAGACCTCCATGGTGCAGGCCCCCGGCGGCGTGGTGAGCTGGAGCCCCACGGCCATCTTCAACATCAACACCGTCCAGGACAGCACGGTGTTCTTCTGGCGCTGCAGCGTGGATAGCAGCGCTTCGGGCAATGGGCTGTACAACTGGTACGAGCGCTCCTTCCAGTACATCCCCGACCGCTGGGGCTGGGGGCAGGACCACTATTTCCAGTTCAAGAACGATGTGTACTCCGGCATCCGTTACGACCGGCCCGAGCGCGATTTCGATTTCGAGGAGGGCGTGCGCACCCTGCGCGCCAGCGTGATCGGCAACCTGCCCAGCCCCGGCACCGGCTGGAGCATCGAGCTCGCTCCGGTGGATTATGGCGGCTGCGCTCCAGCGGCGGCGTGGCACGTGGCCGTGGTCGATCCCGCGACCATGGATTTCTGGGGAACCTACTACGTGAATCCCCTCACCGGTGAGATCTACAACGAGGATCACCAGTTCGGCAACTTCAACAACAACGGCACGTGCCGCAATCGGCCGGAGGGCTTCTTCGTCTTCCACACCACTGACGCCACGCAGCTCGCCGGCATGCGAACCATGCTCGCTGACTCCATCCCGGATGGACACCATGTGCTGCTGTACACGTACAGGTACTTGGACAAGGACGGCACCGAGGCGAACGCGCCCGCCCTCGTGAGCACCTTGGAGGGCGCTGGCCTGCCTTCGTTCAGCGCGCTGCAGGACAGCGTACCGTACATCTGCTACTACCGCAAGGGTGACCCGACGAGCTTCCGCGACACCATCGCCACCTCCATCACGCAGCAGCTCTACTTCAATATCCTGGTGAGCACCGCCTTCGCACAGGGCACCGCCACCACCCTTGACATCGGGCCAGCGGCCTCCTGGCAGAGCCTTTTCTGGGACGAACTGCCGCTCACGCCCACCGATAGCACGCGCATCAAAGTGCAGGGCCTCAGCCCAGGCAGCAATCAGCCCGTGCCCCTGCTCGACCTGGAGAGCGGCCTGGACGCGCTCCCCGGCCTGGGCGTGCTGGTGAACGCGGACCAGTACCCCATGCTGCGCCTGCGCGCCGACCTGCGTGACAACCTGCCCAACGATGAGGCGCGCCCGGCGCAGCTGCAGCGCTGGCACATCCTCTTCGATCCGGAGCCGGAATGCGCCATCCACCCGCCGCTGGGGCTCTATGAGGACCTGGCTGGGCATGCCGAATCGCAGCCCGCTGCCGTGGCCGTGGCCGTGCAGAACATCAGCGCCTTCAACATGGACAGCCTTATGATCGAGGCCGTGGTGATCGATGCCGCCAACAACCGCCATCTCGTGCACCGCCGCAAGAACGCGCCCTTGCCCGCTGGCGGCTGGGTGCTTGACACGGTGAGCTTCAGCACACTCGGCCTCGGCGGCTGGAACACCCTGATGATCGAGGCCAACCCGCTCGACTCCGCCACCAACCTCTACCACCAGCGCGAGCAGTACCACTTCAACAACATCGCCTTCTGGCGCTTCGAGGTGGAGCAGGACGTCGAGAATCCCAATCTCGACATCACCTTCGACGGCCGTCACATCCTCGATGGCGACATCGTCTCCGCGCGCCCGCAAGTGCGCATCACGCTCGACGATGAGAACCTCGTGCGCCTGCTCGAGTCGCCTGCGGACACCGCGCAGTTCAAGGTCTTCCTGAGCCGCCCCGACGGCGCGCAGGAGCAGCTGCGCTTCCGCGATGGCGCGGGCAACGAGGTGATGCGCTTCACACCCGCCAACGGCCCGGACAACATCGCGCTCATCGACTTCGCACCGCACTTCCCGCTCGATGGCCGCTACCAGCTCACGGTCTTCGCCAGCGACCTCAGCGGCAACCAGAGCGGCGATGAGGACTACAAG
>CAZFBP010000248.1:0-4879 GCA_964517255.1 uncultured Chryseobacterium sp. | reverse complement strand
ATGGCACGTCGCCCTTTTCGGGCTTCCTCATCGGTGCTTCGATCCCCCTGCCCGGCAGCGGCCAGGGCGGTCGCACCTCGGCGGCACGTTTGCGCAGCGAGATCGCCGCGCAGGAACTGGAAGCCGCACGCCGACAGCGCAGCAGCGAGCGCGCCACCACGCAGGCGCAGCTCACTCAATTGCGCGAGAGCCTCGCCTTCTATGAAAGCACCGGTGCCGCGCTGGGTGCTACCCTGCGCGACGATGCCCTGCGTGCCTATCGCGCGGGCGAAGCCGACTACTTCCAATTCACTCAAGGCATCGAGCAGGCCTTTCAACTCAACGCCGAGCACTTGCGCGTGCGTTACGAGCTCGCACTTACCGTCCTCCACCTCCGTGCCCTCAATGGGCTCTAAGACCGCATAGACATGAAAACGCAACCGATCAACAGCGCTCTTCAGCGCATGCCGAATACGCTCTTTCTGCTCCTGCTCACCATCGCACTGGCCGCCTGTGGCGGTGGCGCGGCCTCCGGCGAAGAAGAAGGCCATGGCCACGGCGAAGAGGAGGGCCACGGCGGTGGGAGCACCGTCACCGTTTCGCCGCAACAATTCGCCGCCATCGAGGGCAAGCTTGGCAAGGTGGAGATGAAGGACCTCACCACCGCCCTCAAGGCCGTCGGCTTTTTGAAAGTGCCGCCGCAGAACGTCGCCGACATCACCGTGGCCATGGGAGGCACCGTGCGCGAAGTGCTGGTGCAGGAAGGCGACCATGTGAACAAGGGGCAGGTGCTCGCTACGGTCACCGACCCTTCGATCATCCAACTGCAACGCGACTACCTCGATGCGAAAGCACGACTGGTGTACGCCGAAACGGAATTGGAACGCCAGACCGAACTGGCCCGCGCCAACGTGAGCGCGCAGAAGACCCTGCAACAGGTCACGGCGGAACACGCCTCCTTGCGGGCCAGCGTGAACGCCCATGCCGAGCAGTTGCGCCTGATCAACATCGACCCCGAGAAGCTCACTGCCAATGCACTGCGCTCAGCCGCGGGCATCGTAAGCCCCATCGATGGCACCGTGGCGCACATCGCGGTGAACGTGGGAAGCAAGGTGAGCAACGATGCCACAATGTTCCGCGTGGTGAACAACAGCAAGCTCCACGTGGACCTCTTCCTCTACGAACAGGACATCGCCTCCGTGAAGGTGGGCCAGACCATCGACCTCAGCCTCACCAACCTGCCGGGCAAGAACTACACGGCCGTGGTCTTCGCCATCGGCAGTGCCTTCGAACGCGAGACGAAGACGATCCCGGTGCACGCGGAGATCACCGGCGACAAAGTGGGCCTGATCGACGGCATGGGCGTTACCGGGCGCATCAGCGTAGGCAACGCCACCACCACCGCCGTGCTCACCGAGGCCATCGTGAACATGGAAGGCAAGGACTACGTGTTCATCAGGACCGAAGGTGAAGAGGAGCATGGGCACGGGCATGATGAAGAGCCCGCGCACAAGGAGGAACCGGCGCACAAACACACCGAAGGGGAAGCACACGATCACGCGAAGGAGAACAAGGCAACCCATGCACAAGGTGAGGTGCACGAACATGACCATAGCGATGAACATGCGCACGAGGCCGCAACCGGCAGCATGAGCTTCCAACGCATCGAAGTGAAGCGTGGAACGACCGATGGCGCGTACACAGCAGTAACCTTCCTGCAACCGGTGGACCCGGACGCCGAAGTGGTGACCGGTGGCGCCTACTACCTGATCGCGATGATGAACACGAGTGAAGGACACGAGCATTAAGATCATGAGCACCCATCATTCCCTCGCTGCTCGTTCCACCTGGCGGACCTACCTGCCTGCTATTGTTTCGTTCATCCTGCTCCTCAGCGGCATCGCCATCGACCAGCTGGCACCGCAGCTCTGGCAACAGGCATGGTGGCGTTTCGCCTGGTACTTGGCCGCGTACCTGCCGGTAGGCTGGCCGGTGCTGGTGAATGCGGTACGTACCATCGCGAAGGGCGCGGTCTTCAGCGAGTTCTTCCTGATGAGTTTGGCCACCATCGGCGCGTTCTACATCGGCGAGTACCCCGAGGGCGTGGCGGTGATGCTGTTCTATGCCGTGGGTGAACTGTTCCAGAACGCCGCCGTTGATCGGGCCAAGCGCAATATCCAGGCCTTGCTGGATGTACGTCCGGATACCGCGAACGTGCTGCGCGACGGCATCCCGGTGGAAACGCCCGCTGCTGAGGTGAAGGTCGGTGACATCCTCCGCATCCGCGTGGGCGATCGCGTGCCGTTGGACGGAAAACTCCTGAGTGAAAAAGCGTCGTTCGATACCGCCGCGCTCACCGGTGAGAGCGTGCCGCGCACCATCGTGAACGATGCGCCGGTGCTTGCTGGCATGATCGCTGCGGACAAGGTGGTGGACATGGAAGTGACCAAACCCTTTGGCGAGAGCAGCCTCGCACGCATACTGGATCTGGTGCAGAACGCCGCCAAGAGCAAGGCACCAACGGAGCTCTTCATCCGCCGCTTCGCCCGCATCTACACACCCATCGTGGTGGCGCTCGCCGTGGGCATCGTGCTGGTGCCCATGTTGGTTGTGGAGTCCTACGACTTCAACAGTTGGCTATACCGTGCCCTCATCTTCCTAGTGATCTCCTGCCCATGCGCACTGGTCATCAGCATTCCGCTGGGCTACTTCGGTGGCATCGGCGCAGCCAGCCGCAAGGGCATCCTGCTGAAGGGTGGCAACTACCTCGATGTGCTCACCAAGGTGAACACCGTGGTGATGGACAAGACCGGTACGCTCACCGAGGGCGTGTTCGCTGTTCAGGAGGTGAAGCCTGCGGAAAGTGCAAGCGCGGAACAACTGCTCGGCGTGGTGAAGGCCATGGAAGCGCACAGCACGCACCCCATCGCAAAGGCCGTGTTGGAACATCCGCAAGGCGATGCCGTGGGCGAGGCCACGAACGTGGAGGAGATCAGCGGCCACGGTATGCGCGGTACGGTGCAGGGCAAGGAGGTGCTGGTGGGCAATGCGCGCCTCTTGAAGAAGTTCAACGTGTCCTATCCTGCGGACGTGGATACCGTCGAGGATACCATCGTGGTGTGTGCGATCGGCGGCAGCTACGCGGGCTACATCACCGTTGCCGATAAGGTGAAAGCGGACGCACAGCAGGCGGTGAACGAACTGCGTGCATCGGGCGTGCGCGAGATCGTGATGCTCAGCGGCGACAAGACGGCCATCACGCAGCGCGTCGCGGCCAAGCTGGGTATCCACAAGGCCTTCGGCGATCTGCTGCCGGAAGATAAAGTATCGAAGATGCAGCAGGTGAAGAAGGACCCTACCGCCGTGGTGGCCTTCGTGGGCGACGGCATCAATGATGCGCCGGTGCTCGCGCTCAGCGATGTGGGTATCGCCATGGGCGGCCTGGGCAGCGATGCGGCCATCGAGACCGCTGATGTGGTGATCCAGAACGACCAGCCCTCGCGGATCGCCGAAGCCATCCGCATCGGCCGGGCCACCAAGCGGGTGGTCACGCAGAACATCGTACTCGCTTTCGGCGTGAAGGCGATCGTCCTGATCCTCGGCGCGGGAGGATTGGCCACCCTATGGGAAGCGGTGTTCGCCGATGTGGGTGTGGCGCTGTTGGCGATACTTAACGCGAGCAGGATGCGGTGAGGGTTCTGGAACATAACTTGCGTGGCTACGAACATGAAACAGCTGACCACCCTGCTCTTTGCCTTTTGCACACTAGGCCTATCTGCACAAACCGGTGCAGTTTCCCCGCCCGCCAAAGGCAAGAAGACCGCCACCATCGCCATCCAGAGCACTGGCATCTGCGATATGTGCGAGAAGACCATCGAGACCGAACTCGTCTATACCAAGGGCGTGAAGAAGGTGGATGTGGACCTCAGCACCGCTGCCGTGAGCGTGACCTACGATCCGCGCAAGACCGACGCGGACAAATTGCGTGCAGCGCTCACCAAGCTGGGGTACTCCGCCGATGGCACACCCGGTGATGCAGCCGCCTTTGCCAAATTGCCCCAGTGCTGCCAGAATGAAGGCTGCGGCAAGTTGCCGGTGAAGCAATCAAGCTTCATTGGGCCATGCCGACGCAGGTGCGGCCATACTACGTAGCAGAGTTGCGCAAGAGCGAAGAGGCTCGCACGCTCGGCGATCTGCAACTCGAATGGCACCATCTCGAGCGGGCCCATATTCTCGGCCAGCGTTGGCCCTTGGAGCACAACGCGGTGCATTGGCGCATGCTGAAGTTCGGGTTCCGTACCAAGAACATGCGCGAGATCATCGGACAGTTGCCGCGTCTGGTCTTCGGTGGGGTGAAGAGCTTCGTGGGCACGGTGCCGATCGGGAATACGGGCGGAGCGAATGTGCCGGCGCTGAAGCCGCTGGCGTTACCAGACGACCTAGCAGCGATACTCAATGACACCTTTGCCGTGTGATCGATAGTGCGATCACCGTGTCCGAGAGTGAATGGAGTATCGGGCCCTTCGCGGGTCACATATTCCGCCGATACTGCCCCCCCACCTCGAACATCGCCGCAGTCAACTGCCCGAGCGAGCAATACTTCGTCGCCTCCATCAGCACCGCGAACATGTTCTCGTTCCGGATGGCCGCTTGCTGCAGGTCCTTGATCGCCTTCGCCGCTTCCGCGCTGTAGGCCGCGCGTAGGTTCTCCACCGTCGCAATCTGCGCTTCCTTCTCTTCCTCGGTGGCGCGGATCACCTCCTTGGGCAATACCGTCGGTGAGCCCTTGCTGCTGAGGAAGGTGTTCACGCCGATGATCGGGTATTCGCCCGTGTGCTTGAGGGTCTCGTAGTACAAGCTCTCTTCTTGGATCCTGCTGCGTTGGTACATCGTTTCCATC
>CAZFBP010000247.1:0-4930 GCA_964517255.1 uncultured Chryseobacterium sp. | reverse complement strand
CTCACCCGCAACACGGCTCCCTTGGTGGGCGCACGGTCCAGGAAGAGCGGCTTGGTGAGGAAGAGCGCGTCGGCGCCGTAGCCTTTGGCGGTGAGGCGATCCAATTCGATTCCGCGCGAGTTGAGCGCGCGCACGATGCTCTCGGCCCGCGCGCGGGCTGTCTTCGCCGTGGTCTCAGGTCGCGCGTTCTCCACATCCATGGCCGTGGCACCAATCTCCAGCTTGAGCGGCGGATAGGCGGTCATGATCGCGGCCAGGTTGTCGAGCTGCGCAGCGCTGCGCACCAAGTCCACATCGCCCTGATCGTAGTAGCTCACTTCATTCAATCCGATCCAGCTGGTCTTGTCGGCCGGGATGGCGCGCATGATGAAGGTCATCAGGTCGTTCTCCATGCCTGAGGCGCTGCCGGTGATCTGCGTGCCCGTGGAGAGCGTGTGCGTGAATTCCGTGCTGCGCGGCACCAGCGGCGCCGCGCTGACGGTGGAACGCTGCGCCTCTTGCGCGTTATCGGCTGGATTGGTGGCGGCGCCAGCGCCCACATGGGCGGAATCGCCTTCGAGGTGCGCGGTGTGCCCGCCCTCATTGATGTGCGGCGCGATGATGAGCGCCACGATGCTGGTGAGCTTGATCAGGATGTTCATTGAGGGGCCCGAGGTGTCCTTGAAGGGATCGCCCACGGTGTCGCCCGTTACGGCTGCTTGGTGGGGAGGCGAGGGCTTGTCGCTCTTGTGCTTGTAGTACATCGTGCCATCGATGTCCACGCCCTTCTCGAAGCTCTTCTTGGCATTGTCCCATGCGCCACCGGCGTTGTTCTGGAACATGCCCATGAGCACGCCGCTCACCGTGATGCCCGCGAGCAGGCCGCCGAGCGCTTCAGGGCCAGCAAGGAAGCCGACGAGGATCGGTGAGATCAGCGCGAGCGCGCCTGGCGCGATCATCTCGCGGATGGAAGCCTTGGTACTGATGGCCACGCACTTCTCGTACTCCGGTTTGCCCTTGCCCTCCATGATGCCGGGGATCTCGCGGAACTGGCGGCGCACCTCCTTCACCATGTCCATGGCGGCCTTGCCGACCGCGCTGATGGCAAGGCTGCTGAAGAAGAAGGGGATCATGCCGCCCACGAAGAGCATGGCCAGCACATCGGCCTTGTAGATGTCGATGCCGCTGATGCCCGACATGCCCACGTACGCTGCGAAGAGCGCGAGAGCGGTCAGTGCGGCGGAGGCGATGGCGAAGCCCTTGCCCGTCGCTGCCGTGGTGTTGCCCACCGCGTCGAGGTTGTCGGTGCGCTCACGCACTTCTTTCGGCAATCCGCTCATCTCGGCGATGCCGCCCGCGTTGTCAGCGATGGGGCCGAAGGCATCAATGGCAAGTTGCATGGCGGTGGTGGCCATCATGCCAGCGGCTGCGATCGCCACGCCGTACATGCCAGCGAGGGCGAAGGAGCCCCAGATGCCGGCGGCAAGCAGGATGATCGGGAGCACGGTGCTCTCCATGCCCATGGCAAGGCCGCCGATCACGTTGGTGCCGTGGCCCGTGCCGCTCTTGCGCACGATGCTCAGCACCGGGCGCTTGCCCATGCTGGTGTAGTACTCGGTGACCATGCTCATGAGCGTGCCCACCACGAGGCCGAGCATGATGGCCCAGAACACATTCATGCTGGTGATCTCCGTGGACACGCCGCCACGGACGAACTGCATGGTCTCGGGGAGCATCCATTGCACCAATGGATAGCTGCTGATCGCCACCAGGATCATGGCGCCCCAGTTGCCCTTGTTCAGCGCGGCCATCACGCTATCGCTGTCCTTGTTGATGCGAACGAAGAAGGTGCCGATGATGCTGAAGAGCACGCCGAGGCCGGCGATCACCATCGGGAGCAGGATCGGAGCGAGCCCGCCGAAGTTGTCAGCGCTCACCACTTCGCGGCCGAGCACCATGGTCGCGAGCATGGTGGCCACGTAGCTGCCGAAGAGGTCGGCGCCCATGCCGGCCACATCGCCCACGTTGTCGCCCACGTTGTCGGCGATGGTGGCGGGGTTGCGCGCATCATCCTCGGGGATGCCCGCTTCAACCTTGCCCACGAGATCGGCGCCCACGTCGGCGGCCTTGGTGTAGATGCCGCCGCCCACGCGCGCGAAGAGCGCGATGCTCTCAGCACCGAGACTGAAACCGGCGAGCACTTCGAGGCATTGCATCATGGCATCGTTCCATTCAGGTGTGCCAGCGGCGATGTCGCCCACGTACATGCGGAGGAAAAGGATGAAGAGCGTGCTGAGGCCCACCACGGCGAGACCTGCGACGCCGAGGCCCATCACGGTGCCGCCGTTGAAGCTCACTTGAAGGCCCTTGGCCAAGCTGGTGCGTGCGGCTTGCGTGGTGCGCACGTTCGCCTTGGTGGCGATGCTCATGCCGATCCAGCCAGCGAAGGCGCTGAAGAAAGCGCCGATGAGGAAGGCGATGGCGATCACCCAATCGGTGTGCGCGGCCACGGCCTCCAGTTCAGCGCTCCAAGCGAGCAGGCCCGCCGCGATTGCCGCGAACACGCCCAATACCTTCCATTCGGCTTTCAGGAATGCACTGGCACCGCGAGCGATATAGCCCGCGAGCTCTTTCATGTTAGCATCGCCCGAATCCTGCTTGTTCACCCACATGGCCTTGGCCACCATTACTACCAGGCCCACGAATCCCATCACGGGGATGGTGTACATCAGTTCAATTCCCATGGTCTCTTCGGTTGTCGTTATGTCGTTGTGATTCAGCGCCTTCCGATGGGTTTCGGGAAAGGCGGGCGCGAATGTAGGGAATGACGTTTACCGACAAGATTCTGGACAGACCCGCGCGAAGGGCGCTGAAGCGCTGATAGACCCTTCGGGAACTTGTTGGCCGTTGTAGTCTGTCGCCGCTACTCCACCACCACCGGCAGGTCCTTCGGGTGCTTCACCTCGTAACTGAAGCCGAGCTTCTTGGTGGCCTTGGGCTCGATGCGCTGGTTCCAGGTGAGCAGGCCTTTCTGGTCATCGACAGTAGCGCCGCCCTTGTCCGTGAGCTTCACTTCAATCTCGCTCTGCGGGCTCAGCGGGTACTGGTCGCGCACTTCCAGATCGACGGCGGTGCCCTTGGTGTTGCGCACGGTGAGGTCCCAGCCCACGGTGATGGTGCGCTTGCCGCCCACGATGGCCTTCTCGTTGGTGGTCTTGCGCTTCACGCGCTCCACCACCACGCCCTTGTCGCGGCCGAGGCTGATGTCGAGCGTGTCCTTGGGCTGATCCAGTTGCAGGAAGCTCTGCCCCACGAAGGTGCCCTCGAAGAACACGTTGGCCTCGCCGGGCAGCAGGTTGAGGTCTTCCCAGCCCGTGGTGCGCGCGTAGAGGAAGGCGTCCTTATCGAGCTTGGGCGTTGCGTAGTGCTTGTAGGTGGCGGCGATGCTCTGCGTCTGCACGCCCACCGTGTGCGGCTTGCCATCGCTGGGAATCGTGAAAGGCGTGGCGATGCTGTACTCCGTGGTGGTGGTGCGCGGAGTGATGGCGCTGGCCCATTGGTAGCTGGCGGCTTCTTCTTGCTTCAGTTGCACGGCATCATTCATGGCTGCGGAAGGCGGAGGAGCGAAGTAACCCTCCGCATCCCGCGTGCGAGAACTGCGGATGGCTACTTCCTGCAGTACTCGCGGTTGGTACACGTAAAGCGTCCAGGGATTCATCGCTGGCATCACGCCGCCCAATGTCGGATTGCCGCTGTTCAGGCTCAGGCCCACCTTGTCCCAATCCTCGCCGGTGTTGTTGCTCACTTGCGCTTTCATCATCAGCTCGATGGGCTGGCCCACGCCTTTGGCGCGCAGGTCGTAGGCAGGCAGCCAACCCGCATTGCCCACGAAGTAGGTGATGGTGAAGGTGGCAGGAACATCCACGGTGCTGCTGATCTCCACCACCACTTCGCTGGTGGGGCGTGGCGCTTGGGCCTGCATGCTGGCCAGTTGCTGGCGCAGCTTGTCGGCCTCGGTGCCGATCGCGGTGAGCTTCTCTTGCTGATCGAGCCAATTGGTCTTGGTTGTGATTAGTCGCTGACGGATGTAATCATTCACGGCGGTGAGCTGCGCGGCGGTGAGCCCGTTCTGCTGCCCGCCGATGCTGCTGTTCTTGTTCAGCAATTGCTCTTCGTTCACCCACACATCCTGCATGGCCTTCTCAAAGGCCCAATCCTTCTCGAGCTTCTTGATGCGCGCCTGCAGGTCTTCGATCTCCTTCTTCTTCGGGCTCTCGGTGAGGAAGTTGATCCGGTGGTTCACGCTGAGGATCTGGTAGCCGCCTTTGCCCGTGACCTGGATGCTCTGGGGATCGAGCCCTTCAGCCAAACCGGTGAAGACTATGGCACTGGTGCCCGCGCTGATGGTGCTGCTCGCCGTTCGCGAGACCTGAGCGCCGCTGAGGAAGACCTTCACCTCGGAGATCTTGCTGGCAACCGGTTTCTCGCCCTCGGCGGAGAATAGATTGAAGGAAAGGACGGAGCAGAGCAGGAACGGGGCGATGCGCATGGCGTGTGATTGAGCGGACGAAGGTATCCGGGTGAGTACGGGCCTGTACACGCATTGTGCCGCTGTGGTTCATGGCATGAATGCAGAAGGGCCGCCCTTGTGGGACGGCCCTTCCGCTATCGTTCGTGTCTTGCTCAGCGCTGGATCACGAGCCTTTCATTCCAGGTCTGGCTGCCTGCGCTGATGCTCACCAGGTAGAGGCCGGTAGCCACCTCATGCAGGTCGAGCGTGGCGTTCACCAGTCCGTCGGCCGTGGCGATGCGGCTCGTGGCCACGCGCTTGCCGAAGGCATCGAACACTTCCACTCCGATGGCCTCCACACCCGCCTGCACATTGCTCAGGCTCACGAAGAGCTGATCGCCGCGGTTGGGGTTGGGATAGAGGGTCAGCTTGCTCTCGCTG
>CAZFBP010000246.1:0-4941 GCA_964517255.1 uncultured Chryseobacterium sp. | reverse complement strand
TGGCCTGCGGCGACACCCTTACGCTGGTGAAGCCAGCGTACATCACTTCCAACCCCGATCCCGTGGTGGCTGGCATCGGCCCGATTCCAGGGGCCTGCCCTGGTCAGCCGATCGACTTCATCAACGCCTCCGTCGGCGCAACCGCTTACCAATGGCAGTTCGGAGATGGCGGCACGAGCAACCTTCAGGACCCCTCGCACGCATACAGCGCCTCCGGGCAATGGCTCGTCATATTGGTCGCATACACGCCATGCAGCAGCGACACCACGACGGCATGGGTGCAGATCACGCCGGGCCCCGTGGCCAGCTTCAACTGGACCATTGCACCATGCCAGACCACGGCAACGTTCAGTAACACATCATCCGCAGGGAGCAGCTGGTCGTGGAGCTTTGGAGACGGCGCGACCAGTAGCGCTTCATCGCCCGCGCATGACTACTCATCGCCCGGAACCTACCTCGTCTCGCTCGTCGCAGACCCGGGCTCGGGCTGTGCGGATACCGCATCCACGTTGGTGTCGATCCTTGCCCCGCCTATCGCCGCGTTCGCATTCACGCCGCTGTGCGGCTTGCAGATCAACCTGCAACAGACGGGTACGGGCGGCGCGCAATGGGCTTGGGATTTCGGCGATGGGCTGAACGGAGTTGGCGCGCTGATCGACCACGCCTACGGTGCGCCTGGCGATTACACCATCACGCTCACGGTAACGGGAGCGGATGGCTGCGCAACGACCATATCGAATACGGTGAGCGTCGTTGCGGACCCGATCGCGGCATTCACCGTTAGCGGCGGGCCCTGCGACTCCGTACGCTACTTCCAGAACATCAGCACGGGTGCTTCCTCCTACCAGTGGCAGTTCGGCGATGGATCCGCTTCGCAAGCCGAATCCCCTGCGCATGGATTCGCGCCAGGCACCTACATGGTCACGTTGGTGGCCGACCCCTCGAGCGCCTGCGCGGATACCGCCTCGTTCTCCATCACCATCGACCCGGCCGTGGCAGCTGTCTTCACCATGCAAGGCGATTCGTGCAGCTGGACCTGGACGTTCACCAGCCTATCCTCGGACTTCCCGCTTCTCTGGCAATTCGGCGACGGCGCGACAGGACTTGGGCCTTCTGTCACGCACGCCTATTCGCAGCCCGGCTCATTCGAGGTGATGCTCATCGCCGCCCCTGGTGAGGCCTGTGCCGACACGGCGGTCGCGCAGATCGAGCTGGATCCTCTGCCAACGGCCGCGTTCACCGCGCAAGCCGATTGCGAGCTGAATGTGGCGGTTACCGATGCGAGCATCAATGCGAATGTCCTGCTCTGGTTCTGGGGCGATGGGTCGAATGGAGGAACGGCGCATGCGTATGCTGAACCAGGCATCTATCCGATAACGTTGGTGGCCGCAGGAGCCAACGGTTGCGTCGATACCACCACGGTGCTGACGCGGATACCTGAGCCCGTTCTCGCCAGGTTCGCTGCGGGCATTGATCCCTGCTCCGGTCTTCTCACCACGAACAACCGCAGCCTGGCCGCTGCCGCATGGCTCTGGGATTTCGGCGATGGCACCACGTCAACTCAATCGGAGCCCACGCACGCGTACGCATCCGGCGGCCATCCGCTCATCACGTTGATCGCATTCGGTGCCGATGGCTGCGCGGACACGCTCACGCTTCAGGTGGATGCGCTGTGGGCAGGCATTCTTTCTGACTGGTACGCACCAAACGTGTTCACCCCGAATGGCGATGGCATCAACGACCGCTTCTCGGTGGAGGGTGTCGGGGAATGCGAGACGCCCACGCTGATGATCTTCAACCGTTGGGGCGAATTGCTGCTCGAGACGACTGGCACGTCGGGCTGGGATGGCAACTGCCAGGGGCAGCCGGCACCCGATGGCACTTACGTGTTCTTGCTTGAAGGCAGGCATGCCACGCTGCACGGGCACGTTTCGCTGCTGCGCTGACCGGTACATTCGGCCCGATGAGGATCTACACCCGCACCGGCGACAAGGGCCAGACCGGCTTGCTCGGCGGCGCGCGCGTGCCCAAGGACGATGCGCGGATCGAGGCCTACGGCACTGTGGATGAATTGAACAGCCACGTGGGCATGCTGCGCGACCTCGCCGCGCCGCATCACGCCGCGCGGTTGATCGGCATCCAGGAATCGCTCTTCACCATCGGCTCGCACCTGGCCAGCGGCAGCGCCGAGGAGCGCGCGCGCTTCAAGGTGCCTGCGATCACCGAAGAATCCATCACCGCGCTCGAGCACGCGATGGACGACATGGAGAAGGACCTCGCGCCCATGCGCAGCTTCATCCTGCCCGGCGGCCATGCCGCATCATCGCAGGCGCACATCTGCCGCACCGTGTGCCGCAGGGCCGAGCGCCGTGTGGTGCAACTGAGCGGAACCGGTGACGTGGACACCATCCTGGTGCGTTACCTCAATCGCCTCTCCGACTTCTTCTTCATGCTCGCCCGGCACCTCGCCCACCTGCATGGCGTGGCCGACACGCCCTGGGACCCTAAGGGGTGAATCGCTCGCAAAGCCTTGCCTCTCTAAGCTTCCAGCGTATTCCACAACGGTTGAAAAGAACCTGTTGGCCGGATCCCCATCCGTCTATATTTGCGCCCGTTTCAACGGAACCTCAACTGGAGCGCACGATGTATTGGACCCTCGAACTCGCCTCTTACTTGGAGGACGCGCCATGGCCGGCCACCAAGGAAGAGCTCATCGACTTCGCCATGCGCACCGGCGCTCCGCTCGAAGTGGTGGAGAACCTGCAGGCCATCGAGGATGATGAAGAGGTCTTCGAGAGCATCGAGGACATCTGGCCCGATTACCCTTCGAAGGAGGACTTCTTCTTCAACGAGGACGAGTACTGACACCGAACCGATCCTCCAGAAGCCCCGCCAGCAGCGGGGTTTCTTCTTTCATGCAGCCAGCCTGTCAGCATGCGCCGGGCGGCCCGATCTGTGCCCTTCGCGGCCCCTGCGCCTCCCGGCAGGCTTGTTCAATACAGGCAGGCTTGCCTGCCGAAGGCGGGTACATTTGCCAGCCTTTGCCGGAAACGCCCGGCGCAATCCAACCCACATGATCGGCTCACTCGCCAAAGCATTCAAGAGCGTATTCGGAGACAAGTACCAGCGCGACCTCAAAGAGGTGACCCCGCTGGTGGAGCGCGTGAAGGAGGAATTCGCCAAGCTCGATGGCATCAGCAGCAACGACCTGCGCCAGCGCGCCCAGGAACTGCGCGCGCGCATCGCCGAGCGCACCAGGGCCAACGATGAGCGCGTGGCCGCCCTGCGCGCCGAGATCGAGGCCGACCCGCGCATGGACATCCTGGAGCGCGAGCGCCACTACGAGGAGATCGACAAGCTGGAAGGCGAGAGCGTGACGCGCATCGAGGAGGTGCTGCTGGAGATCCTGCCCGAGGCATTCGCGATCGTGAAGGAGACGGCGCGACGTTTCGCCGAGAGCAAGGAGATCCGCGTGCGCGCCACCGAACTCGACCGCGAGCTGGCCACCAAGCGCGCCGACGCGATCCGCATCGAAGGTGACGACGCGATCTGGAGCAACGCGTGGATGGCGGCGGGCAACCGCACCACCTGGGAGATGGTGCATTACGACGTGCAGCTGATCGGTGGCGTGGCGCTGCACAAGGGCCGCATCGCCGAGATGGGCACCGGCGAGGGCAAGACGCTCGTGAGCACCTTGCCCGTCTTCCTCAACGCCCTCGCGGGCCGCGGCGTCCATGTGGTCACCGTGAACGACTACCTGGCCAAACGCGACGCCGAATGGATGGGGCCGATACACGAATTCCACGGTCTGCGCGTGGATTGCATCGACCGCCATCAGCCCAACAGCCCGGAGCGCCGCAACGCCTACCTCGCCGACATCACCTACGGCACCAACAACGAGTTCGGATTCGACTACCTGCGCGATAACATGGCCCACGCGCCCAGCGCGCTGGTGCAGCGCAAGCACCACTTCGCCATCGTGGATGAAGTGGACAGCGTGCTCGTGGATGACGCGCGCACGCCGCTCATCATCAGCGGCCCCACCCCCAAGGGCGAGATCCACCAGTTCGACGAGTACAAGCCGCGCGTGGAGCGGCTCTACGCCGCGCAGCGCAACCTGGTGAACAAGCTCATCACCGAAGCGAAGGACCAGCTCAAGGGCCTCGCCGACGGAAGCGCGACGAAGGACCAGCTGGAGAAGGGCGGCATGGCCCTGCTGCGCGCCTACCGCGCGCTGCCCAAGAACAGCGCGCTCATCAAGCACCTCAGCGAGACCGGCGTGCGCGCGCACCTGCAGAAGACCGAGAACAACTACCTGCAGGACCAGGGCAAGGACATGCCCAAGGTGGACGCGGAGCTCTTCTTCACCATCGATGAGAAGATGCACAGCATCGAGCTCTGCGAGAAGGGCCTCGACCTGATCGGCGGCGACGTGAACGACCCTTCGTTCTTCATCATGCCCGACGTGGGAAGCACTATCGCGGAGATCGAGAAGAGCGGCGCCACCGCCGAGGAGAAGGCGCGGCGCAAGGACGACCTGCTGCGCGACTTCGGCGTGAAGAGCGAGCGCATCCACACCGTGAACCAGCTGATCCGCGCCTACGCCCTGTATGAGAAGGACGTGGAGTACGTGGTGATGGACGGCAAGGTGAAGATCGTGGACGAGCAGACGGGCCGCATCCTCGAGGGCCGCCGTTACAGCGACGGCCTGCACCAGGCCATCGAGAGCAAGGAAAAGGTGAAGGTGGAGGCCGCCACGCAGACCTACGCCACCATCACCCTGCAGAACTACTTCCGCATGTACCACAAGCTGGCCGGCATGACCGGCACGGCGGACACCGAGGCGCAGGAGTTCTGGGACATCTACAAACTGGGGCTGCTCGTCATCCCCACGAACCGGCCGGTACGGCGCCAGGACGCGCACGACACCGTTTACAAGAC
>CAZFBP010000245.1:4713-4954 GCA_964517255.1 uncultured Chryseobacterium sp. | reverse complement strand
GATTTCACCACCTTCAACGGCAACACGCACAACCGGCATGCGCGCATGAGCGCGAATGGCGCGGAGGACACGGGCTGGACCACCGGCGCTGGCAGCACGATCCACACGCTTCTATGGATGCCGGAAGGCCGCATCGTGGTGGGCGGCCTGTTCACCGGGCTCGCTGGCGACCCACGCAACAGGCTGGGCCGGCTCAAGGCGCTCTGCACCGATGAGGTGGACGTGATCGTCGTCACGGACG
>CAZFBP010000245.1:0-4703 GCA_964517255.1 uncultured Chryseobacterium sp. | reverse complement strand
CTCCTCGGAGATCGAATGGCAATTGCGGCCTGCCGGCTATGACTACGCGGCATACACCGGCAATGGCTTCCCGAACAATTCCACGGTGAGCATCAGCGCCTGCCTGGCCAAGGGATGCTATTCCCTGCGCGTTACCGACAGCGGCAGCAATGGAATCACGGATGGCGGCTACATGCTCAAATCGCAGACCGGCGGCCGCATCATCGACAACACGGCCAATTTCTCCAGTGGCGGCCTCAGCCAGATCAGCGGCGCGCAGGGCGGGCCCACCACTTTCTGCGTGGGCATCGGCACGCACAAGCCCATCTACGTGAGCCGTGACAAGCTCGATTGGGTGAGCGGCCAGTACGTGGTCTCGCAGGAGAACGCGGCGGTGAGCCAGGTGTGGACCGACTACGGCGCTGGCAGCCCCGAGCGCGCGAGCACGGGCTACGACTTCTGGTTCTTCGACCCCAACGGCGGTTACAGCTTCGTACGGCAGCGGCGGCACAGCACCAGCGACAATTTCGGGCCCGCCAACGGGGCACGCGCCTGCCACATGAAGATCAACAACTGGGCGGCCGCGAATCACCTGCAGGCCAACGTGCTCTACAATGTGCGCATCCGCACGGTGCTGCTCGGCACCGCCGGCGATTGGGGCCCGGCCTACCGCTTCATGATCGATCCCGTGCGCGCCGCATGCCCGCTCACCAAGCTCATGGACATACCGGGCAACCAGAACTTGAGCTGCGGCGAGGACCGCGAATGGGGCACGGGCAACTACGTGCACGCACGGCCGGTGACCGGTGCCAACAAGTACCAGTTCCGTTTCCAGATACCCGCCGAGTTCTTCTCCGTTACGCGCACCAGCAACAACTATTTCGTGCAATTGAACTGGGGCGTGAACCCGCTCGTGGCCGGCAAGACCTATGAGGTGGACGTGCGCGCGAGCTTCGACGGGGGCGCTACCTGGTGCAGCGACATTCCTTCGCCCATGGACCCCTGGGGCGACGTGTGCCTGCTCACCATAGTTCCCAGTTTCAACGGCATGGCCGCCGAACCGGAATCGGAGGCAGGGCTGAACACGCAGCCATCATTGGAGGTCTGGCCGAACCCCTCCAGCGATGGTGTGATGAATCTGTCCGTTGCCATGGAAGAGGACGTGGATTGGCTCGCGATCGACCTGTACGATGCCACTGGCCGTCTAGCTCATCAAGAGCGGCTATCGGTGCGCGACGGCATCTGGAACGGATCGGTGCAGTTGCCAGGCGATCTCCCCGCAGGGCTGTACGCGGTGCACGCGCGGGCAGGGGCAACGCATTTCACAGAGCGTTGGGTCCTGCAGCGGTGAGCACGAAGGCGGGTCTCATTCGCTGCCCGTGGCCGGGCATTGATGAGCGGATGATCGCCTACCACGATGCCGTGTGGGGCGCGCCGGAGCACGACGACGTGAAGCTGTACGCCAAATTGGTGCTCGACGGCGCGCAGGCCGGACTGAGCTGGAAGACCATCCTGCACCGCAGTGATGGTTACCGCCGGGCCTTCGACAACTGGAAGGTGGAGAAGATCGCGCGTTACGGCGCGAAGGACGTCGCGCGGCTGCTGAACGACGAAGGCATCATCCGCAACCGCGCCAAGGTGGAGAGCGCGATCAAGAACGCGCAGGCGTGGCTGCGCATCATGGAGAACGGCAAGGGCTCCTTCGATGATTTCCTCTGGAAGCATGTGGAGCACAAGACGATCGTGAACCGCTGGAAGGACAGCAAGCAAGTGCCCGCGAGCACGCCGTTGAGCGATGCCTTGAGCAAGGACCTGAAGAAGGCCGGCTTCAGCTTCGTGGGCACCACCATCGTGTACGCCTGCATGCAGGCCATCGGCATGGTGGATGATCACCTGATGGGCTGCTTCAGGAAAGCGAAGGGCTGAGGATACCTTGCGCTCCCGCGAAGCGGGGATTGCCGCATGCGCGCACCCGTCGCCTCCACGCAGGTTGTCCGTTACGAGTCCTGCACGGCTTCACCGGCTGAGGACCTGCTCGTGACCGAGGAACCGCTGGAGATCCGTTTGGGCCACGGCCCGCTCGATGCGCGCGAGGAGATCCGGCTCAGTGTCACCATGCGCACCCCCGGCAACGATGAGGAGCTCGCCATGGGCTTCCTCTTCACGGAAGGCATCATCGCTTCGCACGCGGAAGTAGTTCGCATCGTGCCCTGCGAGAGCGTGAAGGAGGAGGAGCGCGGCAACGTGGTGCGCGCGGAATTGGATCGGTCCGTCGCGGTCGATCCGCAGCGCTGGCAGCGGAACTTCTATGCCGCCAGCAGCTGCGGCGTGTGCGGCAAGAGCAGCATCGAGGCCGTGCGCGTGCAGTGCTCCCATTCGCTCTCCCCATGGGGCGAGGTGGACCCGGAAGCGATCGCCGCGCTGCCCGACCGCATGCGCGGGGCCCAGCCTGTCTTCAAGCGCACAGGTGGCGTGCATGCGGCGGCGCTCTTCGATCAGCGCGGCGAGCTGCTCGTGCTGCGCGAGGATGTGGGCCGCCACAACGCCGTGGACAAGGTGATCGGCGCGGCCCTGCGTGCAGGCTTGCCGTTGGCCACCTGCCAGCTCCTCGTGAGTGGCCGCGCCGGCTTCGAGTTGGTGCAGAAGTGCGTGGTGGCTGGCATTCCGCTCATGGCCGCTGTTGGCGCTCCATCGTCCCTCGCCGTGAAGCTCGCGCAGGAGTCCGGCCTCACGTTGATCGGATTCCTGCGCGGCGCGCGGTTCAACATCTACGCAGGATCGCTAGGTTCGCATTCGCGATGATGGATGCCCGGATGGAGAAGCGGATCAAGGCGCTCATGAAAGAGCGGATCGAAGTGGTGCCGTACGATCCTGCGTGGCCGGGACGCTATCTCGAGCTGGAGAAGGAGGTGAAGCGCATCGTGCCGCGCCGCTTGATCCAGCGCATCGCGCACATTGGCAGCACGGCGGTGCCCGGCCTCAGCGCCAAGCCCATCATCGATGTGCAGGTGGAGGTGAGCGACTTGGATGAGATCCGTGACGTGGTGGCGCCGTTGATGGAGGAGGCGGGCTTCGAGTTCATCTGGCGCCCCACCATCGGCGATGAGGGTCTCTTCTATGCCTGGTTCATCATGCGCGACGCCAACGGGCAGCGCACCGCGCACATCCACATGGTGCAGCCGGGCCAAGCCAGCGTTGACCGCATCGTGTTCCGCGATTTCCTGTGCGCGTTCCCGGAGGAGGCCAAGCGGTACGCGGCGCTCAAGGAGGAGCTGGCACGGCGCCATCCCAAGGCGCGCGCCGCTTACACGGCGGGGAAGTCAGCATACGTCGCCGAGGTCCTGGCCAAATCGCGCCGCACGAAGTGGCGTTGATCAATGGCGCCCATGAGCCGCCGGTTCAAGGCGCGCTCAGGATCCACGCATGCGCCTCGTGGCCGTGCATGGACTCCCAGAAGTAGCAGAAGCGCTGTTTGCGGCTGTTGAGCAGTGCCTGCGCCTCCACGTGGTCCCGTTGCGGGTAATAGATCTCGATGACGCCAGTGGATGCATCGAGCCGTGGCGCGGGCCGCACTGCTGAATCCACGAAGCGCACCACGATCCGGCGCGCCGTTGTGCCGAGGCGGGCGGGTGCGGCCGCGAAGACCAACTCATCACCATCGCTGCGCAGTTGCTTGGTGATGCGCGCCACGCTGAGCCTGCCGGAGGAACTCAGCCGTTCCGAAACAGGGCCAAGCGCGTCCTGGGGCTGGCTGTTATTGATCCGTGCGAAGTCCATCGGCCCGGTGAAGGTCGATGTTCAAGCCGTCACCATTGCTGAGGATTTACCGCCTTGCGCGAGATTTCATATTGCCTTAACACAGGACCGCCCGGGCTCAGGCCCACTTGCGGTCCAAGGCATACTTCACCAGGCCCGCCGTGCTGCGCACGTTCAATTTGGTCATCAGCCGCTTGCGGTGGCTCTTCACGGTCTCCTCGCTGATGAAGAGCGCCGCGCTGATCTCGCCGTTGGTGCGCTCGAGGGCGATGAGGCGGATGATTTCGCGCTCCCTGGGCGTGAGGCCGATGTACTCGCCGTCGGGACGTTTCTCCGTGTAGCGATATCCTTTGTCCATGCTGGCCTTCGCGGCCTCACTGATGTGGCGCTTGCCATCGAGGGCGCTGCGCAAGGCTTGCATGAGCTCTTCGCGCGACCCGCCCTTCACCAAGTAACCAACGGCGCCCTCGATCAGCATGCTGTTCACGTACTCGATGTCGGCGAGGGCCGAGAAGGCGAGCACGAGTTGGTCGGGATGCGCATCGCGCACGGCGCGCATGGTATCGATGCCGTCCATCTCCGGGAGCGAGACCTCCAGCATGATCAGGTCGGGCTTCAGGGCCGGGATGGCTTCGAGCAATTGCTTGCCGGTGCGCGCATGAAAGACCACCACGAGATCGGCTTGGTCGGCGATCCAGGCCTTCACGCCCTCGACGATCAGCTCCAGCGGGTCGGCTATGGCGATGGTGCGTTTCACGCACACGAAGCTAGCGCATGCGGCGCGAACCAAGGCGTGGGCGCTACTGTGCCCAGCCGGGCTGCACGCGCAGCCAGGCCAAAGCCTCGGCCTCCTCGGTGAAGACCTGCGCAGGGAAGGGCTGCTGGAACCAGGTGAAATAGAACTTGCTCACGCTGCGCATCTCGTTATTCAGCGACACCAATGCCAGCGCGGCGATGCGGCGATTGGC
>CAZFBP010000244.1:0-4966 GCA_964517255.1 uncultured Chryseobacterium sp. | reverse complement strand
CTCGCGCGCGATGAAGCCCGCATCGCGTCCGCTTTCCCGGCGCACCAGATTGGCGAAGGCGGTCTTGATCCCGGAGAAGCTCAAGTGAAGGCCGGGCACCGATGGCCTTGGCAATTCGAAGCGCGTGGGATCGCCCTTGCGCGCGTGTTGATCGATGAGCGGCCCGCCAGGGTAGGGAAGGCCCAGCACCTTGGCGCCCTTGTCGAAGGCCTCGCCCGCGGCGTCGTCGAGCGTGGTGCCGGCCACCTCCATGCGGTCGGGCGCGTGCACGAGCACGAGTTGAGTGTGCCCGCCGCTCACCGTGAGGTTCAGGAACGGGAAGGAGGGCACGGGCCGTTCCGCTTCGTCCCGGATGAAGTGCGCCAGCACATGCGCCTCCAGGTGGTTCACGGCCACCAATGGCTTGCCCAGCGCTTGGGCCATGCTGCGGGCGAAGCAGGCGCCCACCAGAAGCGCGCCGATGAGGCCCGGGCCGTTGGTGAAGGCGATGGCGTCGAGGTCCGCTGCTTCAACGCCCGCCTCGCGCAGTGCAAGGTGCACCACGGGTACGATCTGCTCCTGATGCGCGCGGCTGGCGAGCTCGGGCACCACGCCGCCCCAGGCGCGGTGCGCGTCCTGTCCGGCCACCACGTTGCTCAGCACACGCCCATCGCGCAGCACGGCCGCAGCGGTATCGTCGCAGCTGCTCTCGATGCCGAGGATCAGTGCCGGTGGCGTGGCGGGCATTTGGCCCCGGCTACTTTTGGCCGGGTGCGGCCCGGGAATTGGCTGGGGCGCGCAAAACTATCCGGTCACTGGCGCGCACGGGGAAATATCGGCTGCTGGCATCGCTTCTGCGATGGGCGGGCCGCGCCATCCTCGCGCTCATGGTGCTGCTCTTCGCGGGCTGCCTGGCGCTCTTCTTCCCACCGGTGCAAACGGCCGTGGCGCGCTGGCTCGCCGAGCGCCTCAGCGACGAGATCGGCGCCACCATCAGCATCGACCGCGTGGCCCTCTCGCTCGATGGCTCGGTGCGCGTGGAGGGCCTCTATGTGGGCGATCTGCGCGGAGACACCCTGTTCCACGTCCCCGCGCTCAAGCTGCGCGGCCTGCGCGTTAGCCGCAAGCAGCGCATGGTCAGCATCGCCGACATGTCGCTCACCGCCGGGCGCTTCAACCTGTTCACCGCCGAAGGCGACAGCAGCAGCAACCTCAAGAACCTGGTGCTCTCGCTGGCCTCGGACGATACCACGGCTTCCGGCCCCGACTGGACCATTCAATGCTCGCGCTTCGATGTCCGCGATTTCCATTTCAGCTTCAATAACGCGAACGAGCCGTTGGATCCTTTCGGCGTTGACTTCGACCACATCGACATACCGAACGCCTGCGCGCAGGGCTACCAGTTCCAGGCCATCGGCGACTCGATCACCGCCTTGCTCGAGCGCGCCTCGCTGAACGAGCGCTCCGGCCTGCGCGTGGACCGCCTCACCGGCCAGGCCCATGTGAGCCCGCGCGGCGTGGTGGTGCGCGACATGGACCTGCGCACGCCCATGAGCCATGCCATGGGCGAGGTGCAGCTGCTGAGCGGGAGCTGGGCCGATTTCGCGGAGTACAACACCAGGGTGATGATGCGCGGCGACTTCGACAGCTCGCTCGTTGACATGGCCGATATCGCCTGGTTCGCGCACGACCTGCAGGGCATCCGTTTCCCATTCACCGCCATGGGCAAGGTGCGCGGCACGGTGAGCGAGATGAAGGCGCGTGGGCTCCGGGTGCACTTCGGCAAGGAGAGCTGGTTCACCGGCGATGCCGAGCTGATCGGCCTGCCGAACGTCGCCGAGACCTTCATGCTCATCGACGTGGAGCAGCTGCACGCCGCGCTCAATGATCTGAAGCAGGTGCCCGTGCCGCCATTCACCAGCGGAGAACTGCTTCACCTGCCCGAAGAGTTGAACGCGCTGGGCGACGTGGACCTCACCGGCCGCTTCACGGGCTTTTTGCGCTCCTTCACCGCCACCGGGCGCGCCCGCACCATGCTGGGCGTGCTGCGCACCGACCTGAGCTACAACCGCGACACCATCACCGACCGCGCCCTGATCACCGGCCGCGCCGCCACCGAGTCGTTCCGCCTTGGCCCGCTGCTGGGCACCAGCGTCATCGGGCCCATGAGCGCCAATGTGCGCCTGGCGGCGAAGGGGAAGACCTTGAGGACCATGGAAGTGGACCTTGAAGGCGATTTCCCGCTCTTCACCATCAACGACCGCGCGATCGGGAACATCCGCGCCAAGGGTCGGCTGGCGCGCAATCTCTTCAATGGTGAGCTCGAAGCGGACGATGAGAACCTCCAGCTACGTTTCAGCGGCCTGGCCGATTTCCGAGGACGATGGCCGCAAGTGGACTTCACCGCCAAACTCCATCACGCCGACTTGCGCGCGCTGGGATTCAGCCCGCGCAAGGGGTACAGCGCACTCAGCCTCGATGCGGCCGTGAAGGGGAGGCTCTCGCCCGACAGCCTCCAAGGCGACCTGCACCTGTCCGGCATCACCTACTGCCAGGGCGACGAGGAGTTCGACCTCGGCGATGTTCACCTGATCAGCGACCGGCGCGCGGGGCTGCCCTTGCTGCAACTCGATGCCACGGTGGCGGAAGCCGAAGTGATCGGTCCCTTCCTGCCCACCAAACTGCCGCAGGCGCTCGCCAGCGTGCTCGGCAGCGTGTTCCCCTCGCTCAGCAAAGGCGTGAGCTACGCGCACGACGAGCAGCGCTTCACCTTCGAGGCGCGGCTGCGCGATACCGAGCAGGCCCTCAAGCTCTTCCTGCCCGGTGCCGTGATCGCCCCCGGGGCCACCATCACCGGGCAGTTCGATACGCGCACCTTCGATCTGGGCCTGCACGCCGTACTGCCGCATGCGGAGTACGGGAAGTCACGCTTCGATTCGCTCATGGTCATCGCCGATAAGACCCTCGACTTGCTGGCCTTCTCCGTGCGCAGCAGCCGCCAGCACTTCGGCGACACGCTCTGGTTCAGCGGCACGGGGATCACGGGCAAGGCCTACCAGGATGAATTGGACATCGATCTGGGATGGAACGGCAGCAGCGGCGGCACCAACGGCAATCTCTCCTTCTTTGGTGAAGTGCGCGGGCCGAAGTCGGTGTCGCTGGAGCTGCTGCCATCGAGGCTCTACTTCGGACAGGGCGTGTGGGCCAATGCGGCCCGCGCCTCCATCACCATCGATTCAAGCACGGTGCGCATCGCCGGCCTCGACGTGCGCAACGGCCCGCAGCGCATCGCCTTCAACGGCGCCATCTCCCGGGATCCGCAGGAAGCGCTGGCCTTCGTGCTGGAATCGGTGGAGCTCGCCAATTTCCTGCCGCTGCTCGATGGGCCGCCGATCAACGGGCGCCTCAGCGCCGATGGACGCCTTTTCGATGCGTACGGCACCCCGCACGTGATCAGCAGCGCCCGTGCGGACAGCGTGCGCGTGCGCAACACCGCAGTGGGCGATGTGGCGCTGGCCGTCTCCTGGATCGAGGGCCAGGGCGCGCTCGACCTCAACGGGCGCGTCGAGCGCGGCCCCATCAAGGCGCTCGACTTCACGGGGCGCGTGGGCCTGCGCGATGCCGGCGATCTGGACATGAAGCTGCTGTTCGACCGGTTCGACCTCGCATTGGCCAACCCCTACCTGCCCGAAGGGATCAGCCAGCTCGGCGGCCACGCAACAGGGCAGGTGGCGCTCACCGGGACCCTGTCGAAGCCGGTGCTCGATGGCGCCCTCGATCTGCAAGCCGCCACCCTGCGCATCGATTACCTCAACACGCGCTACACCGCCGATGCCCATGTGCGCATCGGCGATGAGCTCTTCGCCGTGGACCGCGCCAACGTGCGCGATGAGGAGGGGCGGACAGCGCGCGTGGGCGCCACCGTGGCGCACATCGGCCTGCGCCATTGGAGCTACGACATCTGGGGAACCATGGATCGCGTGCAGGTGCTCAACACCACGCAGGCCATGAACAGCCTGTACCACGGCACCGCCTTCGCCACCGGCGATTTCAACGTGAGTGGCTCGAGCGGCAGCCTCGAGATCGCCGTGCAGGCCGCCACCGCGCCGGGCACCGATGTGCGCATGCCCGTGGGCGGCAGCGTGGAGGTATCGCCCATCTCCTTCGTGCATTTCGGCGCGCCCGATTCCGCTGCGCTGGCCGAGGACGTGGACCTCACGGGCGTCTCGCTCGACCTCGACATCTCCGTGACCCCCGACGCGCGCTTCGAGCTGGTCTTCGACCCCACCGTGGGCGACATCATGAGCGGCCGGGGCGAAGGGCTCATCGAGATCGGCGTCACCTCGCGCGGCGACCTGAGCATGAACGGCCGCGTGGAGATCACCGAGGGCGATTACCTCTTCACCCTGCGCAACATCGTGAACAAGCGCTTCGCCGTGCAGCCCGGAGGGAGCATCACCTGGTACGGCGACCCCTTCGACGCGCAGCTGGACCTGCGCGCCATTTACCGCCTGCGGGCTCCGCTCTACGACATCGTGCCGCCCAACGAGCGCACCGAGGCCTATCGCCAGCGCGTGCCGGTGGAGGTGGTGATGAAGCTTCGCGACAGGCTGCTGAACCCGGAGATCGGGTTCGACGTGCGGCTGAGCTCGGTGGATGAGAACGTGAAGGCGCAGGTGGCCAGCGTGCTCAGCACTGATCAGGAGATGAGCCGCCAGGTCTTCGCGCTGATCGTGATGAACCGATTCCTGGAGCCGCCCATGTACGCGGGCGCCGGCAGCGGGGGCACCGGTGATGCCGCCGCCGCCGGCGCGGGCGCCACCTTCAGCGACCTGCTCAGCAACCAGGTGAGCAACTGGCTCAGCGGCCTCAGCAACGATTTCGACCTGGGCTTCAACTACCGCCCCGGCGATGCCATCACGCAGGATGAGCTCGAAGTGGCCTTCAGCAAGCAGTTCTTCGATCAGCGCCTGCTCTTCAGCACCAA
>CAZFBP010000243.1:0-4994 GCA_964517255.1 uncultured Chryseobacterium sp. | reverse complement strand
GAAGAGCTTCTGCGCCATTCCGCAGGTGCTGGCCCTGCTGAAGGACTACATCGTCTTTGCCGAGAAGGACGAGGAGCTGAACAAGTACATCCTGCGCCAGCACCAGACCACAGCGGTGGAGCGCGTGGTACACCGCGCACTGGACCCCGTGCGGCGGCGCGGGCTGGTGTGGCACACACAGGGCAGCGGCAAGACCTTCACCATGATCAAGGCCGCCGAGCTGCTCTTCAAGGCGCCCGTTGCGGACAAGCCGACGGTGCTGCTGATGATCGACCGCAACGAGCTGGAGGACCAGATGCTGAAGAACCTGGCAGCGCTGGGCCTCGGCAACGTGGAGCACGCCAACAGCATCAGCGCGCTCAACAAGCTGCTGAAGGACGACTACCGCGGCATCATCGTGTGCATGGTGCACAAGTTCCGCGACATGCCCGCGAACATCAACACGCGGAAGAACATCTACGTGCTGATCGACGAGGCGCACCGCACCACCGGCGGCGACCTGGGCAATTTCCTGATGGCCGGCCTGCCCAACGCCAGCTACCTCGGCTTCACCGGCACGCCCATCGACAAGACCGCATACGGGCGCGGCACCTTCAAGACCTTCGGCGGCGAGGACGACAAAGGCTACCTGCACAAGTACAGCATCGCAGACAGCATCGCCGACGGCACCACCCTGCCGCTGTACTACAACATGGCACCGAACGAAATGCTGGTGCCGCACGAAACGCTGGACATGGAGTTCCTGAGCTTGGCCGATGCCGAGGGGCTGGCGGACATCGAGCACCTGAACAAGGTGCTGGACCGCGCCGTGAACCTGAAGAACTTCCTGAAGGGCAAGGAGCGCATCCCCAAGGTGGCCGAGTTCGTGGCGAAGCACTACACCGAGAACGTGGAGCCGCTCGGCTACAAGGCCTTCCTCGTGGGCGTGGACCGCGAGGCCTGCGCCATGTACAAGCATGCACTTGACCAATTCCTGCCGCCCGAATACAGCGCCGTGGTGTACACCGGCAACAACAACGACACGGCCGCGCTGAAGGAGTTCCACATGGAGGAGAAGAAGGAGCGGCAGATCCGCAAGGCCTTCACCAAGTTGAACGAGTACCCCAAGATCCTCATCGTCACCGAGAAGCTCTTGACCGGTTTCGACGCGCCCGTGCTCTACGCCATGTACCTGGACAAGCCCATGCGCGACCACACGCTGCTGCAGGCCATCGCCCGCGTGAACCGCCCATACGAGAACGAGCAGGCCGAGATGGTGAAGCCCCACGGCTTCGTGCTGGACTTCGTGGGCATTTTTGACAAGCTGGAAAAGGCCTTAGCGTTCGACAGCGACGAGATCAACGCCATCGTGAAGGACATCGCCCTGCTGAAGGGCCTGTTCAAGAACAAGATGGAGCAGAAGGTGCCCGCCTACCTCGCGCTGGTCGGCGGCCGCTTCGACGACCGCGACGTGGACGCGCTGATCGAGCACTTCCGCGACCCCGAGCGCCGCAAGGAGTTCTTCAAGGAGTACAAGGAGGTGGAGATGCTCTACGAGATCATCAGCCCCGATGCCTTCCTGCGCCCCTACATCGAACCCTACGCCACGCTGAGCGCCGTCTACGATGTGGTGCGCAAGGCCTACACCAAGCGCGTGGAGGTGGACCGCGATTTCCAGCGCAAGACCAACGCGCTGGTGCAAGACCACGTGGGCACCTACAACGTGAACGCGCCGCTGGAGCTGGTGGAGATCAACGAGCGCACCATCGAGCTGATCAAGAAGAAGCTCGGCGGCGACGGCACCAAGGTGATCAACCTGATCAAGAGCATCGAGAAGAAAGCCGAGGCCGAAAGCGACGACCCCTTCCTGATCGCCATGGCCGAACGTGCCAAGCTGGTGCAAGAGAGTTTCGAGAGCCGCCAGACCAGCACCGCCGACGCCCTGGCCGACCTGATGAAGGAGGTGGAGCTGAACGAGCAGCGCAAGCAGGAGCAGGCCGCAAAGGGCTTCGACGGCCTCACCTACTTCGTGTACCGCACCCTGCTGGACGCGCAGGTGAACGATGCCGAGGCGGTGAGCCGCAAGATCAAGGAGGCCTTCGTGGCCTTCCCGCACTGGAAGACGAGCGAGAAGGACCTGCGCGAGTTGCGCAAGAAGGTCACCTTCGCCATCTACGCCCAGCTCGACGACCTGGACCAGGTGACGCGGGTGGTGGATGGGCTGTTCACGTTGTTGGAGAAAGCCGATCGCATCTGAAATTCATGACGGCATGAGCAAGAGCCTTATCGATATACTACCATTCAAGAACAAACTGGAGAAGGCTTTCGCCGTGGCACTTTGGTTATCGTCAATAGTGTTCATACCAATGGTCGGGTTCATACTGACTAAT
The DNA here is from genome assembly GCA_964517255.1 of uncultured Chryseobacterium sp. Taxonomy (GTDB): domain Bacteria; phylum Bacteroidota; class Bacteroidia; order Flavobacteriales_F; family PHOS-HE28; genus PHOS-HE28. The sequence continues at coordinate 2,625 of CAZFBP010000243.1, read as the reverse complement.
TGGAATAGTGAGATGTGGAAGTGGGCGACATTCATACTGATCGGTTGGGCGAGCATAACCGCTGTATTCACGATCATATTACATAGCCGCTACAAAGACGAGGACATGGAGGGCGCTACTGGGGACATTCGCTATCAGCGAAGGAGGATGGTGCGCTTGGTTAAACACTTTCTGTTCGAGAAGAACAAGTTCAAATTGAAGTTCATCAATTGGCGTTTGGACCAAGAGAATAAGAAGTTGGAAATGATGAGGGGCGGCCAATTCGAATTGCCAATTCACCCGAAGTACAGCTACCAGCGCGCTGTTTTCACGAAAGTCATTGAGATGCTCGAGGACGGCGACGTCTATGACACACTCTCCAGTTTATCGTTCTGGCAAGAGGATACTGATGCGGACCCGCACGGCCCTGAGGCATTCTTTGAGGCTAACATTCAAGCAGTCATCGCTCACAATTGTCAGATCAACAGAGTTGTTTTGGTCAAGAGCTCTGTTGTTAGCGCTAAGGCCCCTCCATCCGGTATGCCTAACTCTTCAGATCAAGCATGGAAAGATCATTTGAATCGGCTCAAACTAATCGCTCTGGTGAGGGATGTCTTCATTCCCGGCATGGACAAGCTGCGCAGCGAACAAGAGGTACTCGCACAAGGTCGCAAGGATGAACGCACACTGAGTATCAGTTCGCGCATGCGTATCGAGTTTGTCATCGTTGAAGATCTGGAGAAGGCTGCGCGCGATCTGCCTTATTCCATAGTCAAGCATAACGGAGTTGCTCAGTTTGGCATTTTCCCAACGATTGAGAAAGATCTCATGCCATTCAAGATGCACAAGATCAATGTGCTATTCCCAAAGCGCTGGGACCCATCGATCACCAGGCGGTTCAAGGAGGCCGAGAAAGTGTTCAGTGAATACGCTGCTGGTAGTCCCTTGCGTGGCAAGAAGGCATCCTTGGATGAAATGAAATCCCTATTGGGCTTTGAGAATGTCTGAGACCGCAAAGTCCGCTTTCAAGCAACGTGTCCACGACTGGTCCGCCCGCATCGGCGTCGAAGTGGTATGGCTGGGCCTCCGCCCCATGCGCCGCAAGTGGGCAAGTTGCTCCACGAACGGGCACCTGAACTTCAACGTGGAGCTCCTCCACCAACCCACCAAGGTGCAGGACTATGTGATCGTGCACGAGCTGCTGCACCTGCGCGTGCCCAACCACGGCAAGCTGTTCAAGAGCTTGATGCGGGCGCACTTGGGGGAGTGGGAAGCGATGCGCCTTGATTTGAACGAATGCAAACAATTGGAAGCATGGAAGACGAACACACCATCACTCTGTTGAGCGCTCTAGCAGCTGGTTGTGACCCGGCAACCGGCGAAGCGTTCGAGCCCACGCATGTCCTTCGCCGGAAGGACGTCACCATCGCGTTGAATGTTGCGCTGAAGGCACTGGGTGCACCACCTGCCAAGCGTCCTCGCCGTCCGATTATGGATAGCGATTACTTCAAAGGCAAGAAGTTCAACAAGTTGAGTGCGAAGTCGCGCAAGGAACTAGCCGAACATGTGTTGGCGCTGCCCATGAAGTATCCACTAGGCGACCCAGCTTCGAAGGTTAAGCGCACCGTGGACGCTCGCGCCCAGGAGCCTTGGAAGCCAAAAGAACAGGAGTTGCTGTCTCGGGTGCTGCCGCATTGCAACGACCTGAAGTTCCTGAGCATCGTGTTCCAGCGCAGTGAGAACGCGATCAGTTCGGAATCCAGAAGATTGATGGCCGAACGGGATAGCTTACGCAAAGCGATTGGCTAGAACCCAGGTGTAACCGTGATGGTGGTCGTTATGTAAGCTCCCCCCAGATCAGGTGCGTGGGATAGTAGAAACCCACAACACACCTGAACTTTGGAGCAATGAGAAAGAGCAAATGGACGGAAGCGCAGATCGTATCGATGCTGCGCGAGCATGAGCAGGGCCGCAAGGTGTCGGAGATCTGCAGGGAGCACGGGTAGGCCAGCCGACGTTCTACCAGTGGAAGGCCAAGTATGGGGGCATGGGCGCAAGCGAGCTCAAGGAGCTCCGCGCCCTACGCGAGGAGAACACCAAGCTAAAGCTCAAGTTGGCCGACACGATCCTGGACCGTGACATCCTCAAGGAGATCCTGGAAAAAAAGCCCTAGGGCTCGATGAGAAGCGAGAGATCGCACACTGGCTTGTGGCGCAGTGCAAGCGCAGTGTTCGTCGGGTCTGCAAGCTGCTGGGCTTGAGCCAAAGCGTGTACCGCTACGCGCCCAGGCCCAAGGACGACATCGAAGTGATCGAGCACATGAACCACTGGGTGACCAAGAAACCGACCTGGGGCTTTTGGAAGGTGTACACCCGCGTACGCAAGGACGGCCGCGTGGTGAACCACAAGCGCCTGCATCGGCTGTACACGACGGCAGGGCTCAACCTGCGTCGACCGACGAAGAAGCGCGTGCCCGACCGGGTGAAAGAGCCCCTGTGCCTGCCGATCGGCCCGAACATCACCTGGAGCATGGACTTCATGGCCGACCGCCTGCTGAATGGCAGCAAGCTGCGCACCTTCAACGTGATCGATGACTACGGCCGCGAGGCGCTGAGCATCACCATCGACACTTCGATCCGCGCCCAG
>CAZFBP010000242.1:0-5013 GCA_964517255.1 uncultured Chryseobacterium sp. | reverse complement strand
GGCACCAATTTCCTGCACCTCGCCGCGCTCGATGGCACCTTGCTCACGCACCCCTTCCTGTTCACGCTGTACGCGGGCCTTCTGCTGGCCACCATCCGCTGGCATGGCCAGCCTTCGTGGCAGGCGGCCATCGCCATGGGCGCAACAGCAGGCTGGATCACCTTGGTGCGCCCCAACGAAGGCGTGTGCGTGCTGCTGCCGCTGCTGTGGGCGAACAGCGATGGCCTTGCGGCGAAGTGGCGCTTGGTGCGCGCGCATTTGTTGCATGCCGCGCTCGCAGCTATCGCCTTCGTGGTGATGGCCGCGCCGCAACTGCTCTATTGGAAGAGCGTCACCGGCCAATGGCTCTTCTACTCGTACATCAATCCAGGAGAAGGCTTCGACTTCGCCACGCCCTACACCTGGGACTACCTCTTCAGCTGGAGGAAGGGCTGGTTCATTTACACGCCCCTGGCGCTGCTGATGGTGGGCGGGCTGCTCGTGTTATGGCAGCGCGCGCGGAATCTGTTCTGGCCTATCGCGGTCCTCTTCACCATCAACCTCTACATCACCAGCAGCTGGACCTGCTGGTGGTACGCGGGCGGCAGCTTCAGCGCGCGCAGCATGATGCCGATGTATGCCTTGCTCGCGCTGCCTTTGGGCTTCTTATTGAAGCAAGCGGCTTCGGGCCGTTGGCGGAAACCAGCATTCGCGCTTCTCGGGTTCATTGTCGCGTTGAACCTATTCCAGACCTGGCAATGGAGCGCCAACATCATCCCGAAGGACCGTATGACCGGCGCCTACTATGCGGCCATCTTCGGCAGGACAAGTATCCCGTCGAACGCCGAAGAGCTCTTGCTCGTGCAGCGCTCCATCACTGGTGAGGAGCAATTGATTGATGAGTCCCGCTACACCCGTCACATCGCCTACCGTAACATCTTCGACGACCAGCCGGACAGCGTGTTCACCCTCACGGACGGAGCGCCCTTCTCGCCCGGCCCCGACATCGCCTATGGCCTACTCACCGGCAAGGACCACGCGTGGTTGCGTGTGCGCGCAAGGCTGTGGGTGACGGACAGCACCACGTCGTCACCGCTCATCGTGTGCGAATTCAATCACGAAGCCGGATCGTACAAGTACAAGGCATTGGGCTGGGACCTGTCCAATGCGCCGAAGAACGCTTGGGCCGTGTGCTCTTTCGATTACCTCACTCCCGAGGTGCGCTCCTCCGATGACCATGTGAAGGCGTACATCTGGAATCAACAAGGCGGCACGCACCGAGTTGATGACCTGCAAGTGGAGGTCTTCGCCCCGAGGTGATCACTCGGCGGTGATCCGCTCGTGAATCATCCCTTGCGTTGTCTCGCGGAAGACAATGCCCTTGCGATTGCCCGAGGCATCAAGTAGCTCGCGAGCGCGCTCAGCATCATCCACCCGGAAAAGCGTGCGCTTCGCGTACCACTGCACTTGCGGCTCGGGTGTGAAGCCCAAGGTGAAGACCATCTCGTCTGTGCGCGCTTCGTTCGCGATGGCCATTCCTTGCTCCATCTGCCAGGTGAAGCGCGCTTCATTGACCTGCCGTGGCGGGTTGGTGCGGTAGAAGTAGAGCACGCCCGTCGCGCATGTCACTATCAACGCGGCCCACGACCACCGAGTGGTCAACCCTGAAAGTCCCAGCCCGCCGAGCCCGCCGAGCAGCAGGCCCGCCTTGAGCGCAGCGAAGTCGTGGCCGGTGTACTCCAGCAGGAAGAGCATCTCGAACAGGACCGGCAGACCAGTGAGCGCCACGAAGAGCCACGGCGCGCCCGAGCCAAACGCGATAGCCTTTCTCTTCCACAGCAGCAGAGCCAACGGCAAGAGCAAGGGCAGCCAGCTGATGCGGTAGTTGAGCACGAGCATGCCGAAGATGCTTGCGGTTCCATGCGCACTTGCCGTTCCGCGCTCCGCATAGCGACCGGAGAAATAGGTCGGCAAAGCACCGGCATCCACCACCTGAAGCCAGCGCCAAGCCGCGTAGCCGATAGCGGCGCCCACGCCCAATGCCGCTGCGCAAACCAATCGTAAGCGGGTTGCATCGCGCATGGCGCGCCATTGCCAAAGCGCGATAGCGCCCAATGCAATACCCGCCCACAAGCCCGGCCAACTGATGATTGTTGTGATGAAGAGCGTGACGGTGCACCAGGCTGCCGTCCGCCACGAGGCCTTCCGTTCACTGTTCAGCGCACGTAACGCCACGAGCACATGCCACACCCACGCGTTCTGCACGAACATGTCGCTCATGTAGGCATTGCCGTGGAACCAAAGGGGCGCCGGCATGAAGAGGTAGAGGAGGCTCGCGAAGAGCGGTGCGGGTCCTTCGTGTTGCAGTTCGCGCACAACGAGGTACAGGCCGATGGCCGTGAGCAGATGGAAGAAGAGGTTGAAGAGTTGCAGGCCCAGCACGTTCGGCTCAGTCGCCGTTAGCGTGAAGAGCGCATGCGGCAGGTCGAAGGCGAGCGGCGGGTGCGAGAGGTAGTAGAGCGTGCCGTCGTGCAACGCGGGGGCATCGGTGTAGCCCGGCGGGATCAGGTCGGCTGGACCGCTGAAGGTGATGGCCGGTGCGCCGTGGTGATGTGCGAAACCATCGTGATGCCAGTTGTGCAGGGCGATGAGCACCAGCGCCGTGCACAGCTCGTGATGCCCGCTGAGCGGACGGTTGAGCAGGGGCCAGCGCACGAGCAGGCTCACGCTGAAGGCGGCGAGCAGGATAAGGAGATGGCGGCGCGGCATCGCCACGAACATAGCGCGGCTACATTGGTCGCATGGTGCGCGCGGGCAAAGGCAGCTCATTGGTCTGGTGGCTGCCGCTCTTCATGCTGCTTGCATTGGCGCTTCATTGGGGCGCGCTGCCCTTCTCTTTCTTCAGCGACGACTTCTCGGTGATACACAAGCTGGGCATGCGAGAGGACCTCAGCCCCGGCACATTCTTCCGCCCGCTGCCCGACTGGACGCTCTGGCTGCAATACCGCCTTCATGGGCCTGATCCATGGGCCTTCCGATTCGTGAACGTGCTGCTGCTGGGGATGAACGGATGGCTCGTGGCCCTGCTCGCGAATAAGCTCATGCGCGGAAAGACCGCAGGAATGGCCGGCGCGCTCTTCGTGCTCTACCCTTTCCATCTGGAGCCGCAGATGTGGATCATCGGGCGGAGCACGGCCATGGCCACGCTCTTTGTTCTGCTCGCATTGAATGCCGCCGCGAGTGAAGCGGGGCAATGGCGCAAGGCGATTGGCGTACTCTTCTTTGGCTTCCTGGGCGCGCTCTGCTACGAGAGCGCACTACTGCTCCCGATGATGCTTGTTGCTTGGTTCTTCATCCTTCGACCCGCCGACAAGCGCGACCGGCGCATGGCGATTGGGGCATCATCCATCGCGGTGGCCGTGCATCTGCTGGCGCGCGCCTTGGTGATCGATCGCGTCGCGAACGAGTACGGGGCGGAGTTCTTCACAAAGCCGCTGAGCAACTACCTCGGCATGGTCGCGAAGGTGCTCGGGCGCTCCTTTCTGCCGCCGCACGAAGAGCCGCCGGTGCAGACCGTTCGTTTCGCCTTGCTGTTCGTTGTGCTTGCGGTAGTTGGCATCTGGTTCTGGCGCGCGCACAAATCCGAGCCGCAGATCCGACGAGTTGCGCTGTTGCTCGTCGTGTTATTCAGCATTGCTTCCATCATCGCCATCGTGGGCGGCGTGAGCACGCGCACCAGCGAGAGCGATCGGTTCCTCTACTTGCCGTCGGTCTTCCTGGGCATGCAGGTCGCGCTGTTCATCGAGCGCCTCCGGAACGTCCTGCTCCGTCGAAGCATCATCGTGCTCCTCTCGGCGGCGTGCTTGTTCCTGTTGAAGCGTGGACAGGAGAATTGGCGCATCGCGTCGGGGATCATCGAGCGCATCATCGCCGAGACCCCGGAACCACCTGCGAACGGACGCTTGCTTGTATGGAACCTGCCAAGCGAACACAAGGGCGCCTTCATCTTCCGGCATGGCTACCGCGAAGCCCTGGAGCTCGCAGGCCGGGATGCCTCGCGAGTCCGCATCTCACCGGAAGGACCGGATGCGGCCGGGGAATTCCTGCGTACTGAGACGGGCGATACGCTGCATCGGAACGGGAACGATCGTTGGTTCGATGCAGGAGAGGCGATTAAGCGGACGCCTTGATGCTCTTGGCGCTTCGCTTCTCCCCCAGCATCTCCTTTACCGCCTCCACCACCGCGATGTCATCGATCCCACACTCGCGATAAAGCTCAGCCTGCGTGCCGTGCTCGATGAACTTGTCGGGGATGGCGAGGCGTTTCACCTGCGCGCTGTAGCCGTGGTCGCCCATGAACTCGAGCACGGCGCTGCCCATGCCGCCATGCAGCGCGTGGTCCTCGATGGTGACTACGTGCTTGAACTTGCTGAACACCTCGTGCAGCAGCAGCTCGTCGATCGGTTTCACGAAACGCATATCGTAGTGCGCCACGCTGTAACCTTCGGCCTCCAGCGCATTGATGCCTTTGGCGGCCAAATTGCCGATGTGGCCGATGCTCAGCACCGCGATGTCCGTGCCTGAGCGCAGCTTGCGGCCCGCGCCCACCTTGATTGCCTTGAAGGGCGTCTTCCACTCGGTCATGACGCCTTCGCCGCGCGGGTAGCGGATGCTGAAGGGGCCTTGGTCCGGCAGCTGCGCCGTGTACATCAGGTCGCGCAGCTCCTCCTCGTTCATCGGCGCGCTCACCACCATGTTGGGGATGCAGCGGAAGTAGGCGAAGTCGAAGTTGCCGTGGTGCGTGGGGCCGTCGGCGCCCGCGAGGCCGCCGCGGTCCAGGCAGAACACCACGTTGAGGTTCTGCAGCGCCACATCGTGCACTACTTGATCATAGGCGCGCTGCATGAACGAGCTGTAAATGTTGCAGAACGGGATCAGCCCTTGCGTGGCCATGCCGGCGCTGAAGGTGACGGCGTGCTGCTCGGCGATGCCCACGTCGAAGGCGCGGTCGGGCATGGCCTTCATCATGATGTT
>CAZFBP010000241.1:2142-5031 GCA_964517255.1 uncultured Chryseobacterium sp. | reverse complement strand
AGCACCGGCGAGGCCATCTACTTCATCAAGGACCTGAAGGATCCGTTCTTCCGGCAGGTGTATGGGGAGCGGAGCATGTACTTGAGCAGGTAGGCTCCTTGGGCGTGCCGGCTCGAAGACTCGCCGTCGCGCTTTCCGCTCGTACTCCTCGCTCGTGCCTCGCTGCGGGGTACCCGCTCCAATCGCTCACGCGAAATGCGAACAGGGTCATCCACCTTCCGCAGCGGTCACACGCGCATTTGGCGGGGACCCTGTGCAAGGTTTAATGCTTGGTCCATGTCGAGTCCAGCGCCTGCTTGAGTGAGTCGATCTCTCCCTGACTTACTTTCATCTTGGTGCGGCTTGTATCCTGCGGATCCTCACCGACCTGGACCACGGTGTCGTTCTCGAGGACGATCTGCTGCCCATCGTAGGTCATCATTTCGACACCAAGAATGACGAAATGACTGGGTGGTTCGCCCAACGCAGCAACTACTTCAGCACGGCTCATTCCTGTATGGATCTTCGAGAGGTCCGCGCGATGAGTGCAAGCGCCGATCAATAGGGCGAGCAATGTGGCAATGAGAGATCGCATTCGACCAACTTAGTGATTTGACCATCGCGGAGTATCCTTCCAACCATCTAGGCCACCGCAGGGTGTCCTGCCAAACCCGCGCGCCAGCCGCACCGTGCCCTATCGCCAAGGCCTACGGCGAGCCCTACGTCAACTGGGCCACCAAGGTGATGCTCGGCGCCAAGCTCAAGGACTTCCAGTTCAAGCCGCGGCTGGATGCGTATGCGATCAAGGTGCCGGTGTTCTCGTTCGACAAGTTCCCGAACGTCGACAAATCGCTCGGGCCTGAAATGAAATCAACGGGGGAGGCGATCTACTTCATCAAGGACCTCAAAGACCCATTCTTTAGACAGGTCTACGGCGAACGCTCAACGTACCTTAGCCGATGAGAAAGCGTCGTGCTCGTGAATTGGGCGTGGAGATCGATGAACTCACGAACTCGATCAGAGAGGTTGCGAGCGGCCAGGAACTACGCACAGAGGTCATTCGTGTACTCTCCATCCACGCGCGGCAGATCCGGAAGAGTCATTGGACATTCGATTGGCATGCCGAGGTGAACACGCCTGGCCGCGAAGTGTACAAACTCGTCGTCCGGGATGAGCCGGATCAGATCCAAGGTCTGCTTTGCGTGGAAGATGGGGGCGACCATATGTTCGCCCACTTACTGGAAAGCGCACGTCCGAATCGCGGGAAGGCTAAGAGGTACGCTGGCGTTCCAGGCAACCTGATGGCCTATGCCTGTCAGCTTGCGTTCGACAAGGGCTACCTCGGCTTCGTGGTCTTTGTATCCAAGAGTGCCCTGGTCGCCCACTACGCCGAGACCTTGAAAGCACAGGTGCTTCGCGGCAACCGCATGGTGCTGGACACGGCGGCTGCGCGTTATCTTGTGGACCGTTACTTCACCGATCGATGAGATGGGATACATAGCAGAACCCAAGGATGTGGACCTGGTGATCGCAGGTGGCAAGCTCACCGCCGAGGATCGCAAACTCCTGCGTGCCCTGATCGCGAAGCAGAAGGCGAAGCTCAAGACCACGTCGGTTCGAGTGCGTGCGGTCAGCACACGTGCAAAGCGGGCGCGCAAGGCTTCGCGACCTACAGCCAAGGCATAGCTCTTCTATTATGCTCGGCGCCAAGCTCAAGGACTTCCAGTTCAAGCCGCGACCGTGGCTACGCGATAGGTGCCCGTCTTCAGTCCGCCGTACGGCGGATTCCCGAACGTGGACAAGAGCCTCGGGCCCGAGATGAAGAGCACGGGTGAGGCCATCTACTTCATCAAGGATCTGAAGGATCCGTTCTTCCGGCAGGTGTATGGGGAGCGGAGCATGTACTTGAGTGGGTAGGCGATGAAGTACGATGCGCCCGGCAGCGAGGATGAATTGCTCCCGAACTTGATCGGGCTATCGGACAAGCGCGCGATCGAACTGGAGGAAGCCCAAGGCTTCTTTCGGGCCGAGTTAGTCCTCTATGAAGAGTTGCACGACGACACGGTCTTCGATCTGGCGTACGTCATGCGTTCGCATCGGCTGGCGCTCGAACATCTCTATGCGTTCGCTGGAAAGTTGCGCGAAGTGAACATCTCGAAGGGTGGCTTCGCCTTCCCAGCGGCCAAGTTCCTGGATGCCTCCATGCGTGACTTCGAAGCGAGGGTCTTGCGCAAGGAACCGCCTGCACCTGCGTCGCGCGAAGCACTCGTCGCTTATTTGGCCATCGTTCATGGCGAACTGCTTTTCATACACCCCTTCCGTGAAGGCAATGGTCGCACGGCGCGTTTGCTCGTTGACCTCATGGCCATGAAGCACGGCTATGGAAAGCTGGACTTCACTGTCATGAACAAGGACTTCGATGGATACGTGTCCGCTGTGCAGCGAGCCGCTTACGGCGACTACGTTCCCATGAGGCGGCTTATCCGGGCTGCCTTCCCAAGCTGAGCTTGGCCTTCCGCAGCAAGTCGCGCGCCTCCTCGATGGACAGCTTGATGCCCTCGATACTGAATGACGCGATCAAGGACCGCAACATCTGCTCCTCAGAGACCTTAGGTTTGCGTGAAGGCTTCTTCTCCGGTGCCATGCTGCCAATTTACCACATCTCACCCGACAAGTTCCCGAACGTGGACAAGAGCCTCGGGCCCGAGATGAAGAGCACCGGCGAGGCGATCTACTTCATCAAGGACCTGAAGGATCCCTTCTGTCACTGCGAGGCCCGGCTCTGCGGGCCGTGGCAGAAGCAGGTGTATGGGGAGAGGAGTATGTACTTGAGCAGATGAACATGTCGGGCACACTCTTTCTGTGTTGCCAAGTTGCCCAGGAGCCGGAGGGTTGGGGAAAAGATCTCGC
>CAZFBP010000241.1:989-2132 GCA_964517255.1 uncultured Chryseobacterium sp. | reverse complement strand
CACCACTGAATTGCGAGGGCTGCGATTTCGGATGGCTATTGGTGCACTGAGAACTGGCCTTCGGACCAATCAGCTACGCGGTGATTTCCTTGTCCGCTTAAAGGCCTTGCTATCCAATTTGGAAGGATTGGAGGAGGATCGAGAGGCGATTGAACTTGCCCGCACATTCACTGCTACTTCTGAACAGGATCTTGCAACACTCTCAAGTCTCGATGCGAATCCTGGTGGTGTGCTTACCCACATGCACGAGCGAATTCACCTGCTTGAAAGTCGCTGGTCCGATGTAGGCTTGTTCGATTCCGCCTTGCGGGAACGAATTGCCCGGCTCTCTCGGTTGCTGGAGTTTTACAACGATGATGTCTCCTCTGTACGCGATATGCGCATGCTCAGCTTTCAACTAGGCAGTGATCAAGTCTATCAAGGCTTGGTCAAGGAGGATAGCGATAGGCGTGTCAACGGTAATGCGCGTCGGCAACTGGAAGTCGCGATGGCTTGCGATGAACTGATTCGCCTTCTATCGAAGTTCTCGGTTCATTAGACCTCTTGAAAGATCCCGGTGCTCATCAAAGGGTTGGGCGTGCCGACTCGAAGACTCGCCGTCGCGCTTTCCGCTTGTACTCCTCGCTCGTTCCTCGCTGTGGGGTACCCGCTTCAATCGCTCACGCGGGCATTACGTTTAGATCTTCAATCGGATTGACATGGTAGTAATGGACCTGTGGAATGAGATGCGCAACAATGATCTGAACGCCCAGTTGAAAGCACACCATGACCTGATTGATGCGCTGATTTACGTAGCCCAAGCTCCGACAGAGGCCAAGGTTCAGGTGCCGGAGTGGCTGGCTTATTCAGATCGCCTACTGGGCAAGTTCACCTGGCATAGTCGCTCGCTGCACATGTTGATCAAAGGGTTTGAGCTTGGAAGCAAGCACTACAAGGAGTTCAATCAGGTAGCAGCTGATAACTACTCTGCGGAGATACTCCTGCGAGCCCAAGTCGAGTGTGGGCTTATCTATCTCATGATCTACGACTTGGGCGCGACTGACATCGAGAAGGAGTTCGTGTTCAACTGTTGGATGTACGATGGGCTTCTGGGCCGCCAGAAATTCCCCGCAACACATCCCCAGTCACAGCAAGTTCAGAAAG
>CAZFBP010000241.1:0-979 GCA_964517255.1 uncultured Chryseobacterium sp. | reverse complement strand
CCTTCACCAAACAATCCGTATTGACTCGCAAGCAGGTTGATCGATTGTATACCGGTGGGGCGAAGAACGCTGAGAGGCTCTTCAAGAGTTGGGCGCAACTAGCAAGCACTCTCAAACTTGATGGCAAGATGAGCTTCGAGCTTCTCTACCATCTTCACTCCGTTCAAGCACACACGCAGTCGCTCAGCATCCTTCAATGGAAGGACGCAACGCCACATTCTAATCTTGTGATGCGCTGCGCAATGCTCTTTCAAAGCTGCCTGTGGATGTCGGTCCTCTTGCTCTCATGGATTGGGTTGCACAAATCCGCTGAGATGAAGTTCAATGCTCTCGATAGCTGGTTGCAAGAGAGGATTCGACTTTACGCATCAATGTTACGTGACTAGAGAAAGAAGAGGCCGGTCATTCGCGACCGGCCTCTTCTTTGCCATCCTGTGGTGCTCTCCTCAATGCGATGCCTTTTCTATCGCCTCGCTTTTGGATGCCGCTGTTACTTCTTCCCTTTCACCAGTTTCGGTGTTCTCTACTGTGTAGACATGCTCCTGCCTGCTGAATGTGAGCATGTCCATTGTCTGGGCACCCACAGACTTCATGTCCGTGTGAACCACCTTGTACTTGTCATCATCCATCTTTTGATTGCATCACCGAGCGAGGTTTGAACGACGATGCTTCACAAAGCTAGGATGGCATCAAGGGGTTCCTGACAGTTCATCCTCGACTACCAAGCGTGTCCTCTCAAACCTACGTCCTCTGTCCGCTATCCCGGCCTTTGAGCTGGGGTTGAGCGGCTCTGCCCCGCCCTCTTCTTCGGGCTTTCGCTTGCACCCTCTCGGCAAAGCCTTATGCAGCGTCCTCGTTCCGTCTTTGAGGGCCTGCCTGCGGTAGGCAGGCCTGCCAGCCGCGTGCTGCTTCGGCTCGCGCTCGGGTGGACTGGGTGGACACGGTGGTGCGGGCCGCACCGTGTCCACCCTGTCCACCC
>CAZFBP010000240.1:3718-5084 GCA_964517255.1 uncultured Chryseobacterium sp. | reverse complement strand
CGCCCGGGCCTGACTTGGCGCGTTTCTTCAGCATGGCGGTTTACTTGAGCATGCGGCGCACCTCGCCCACGGCGATGGCGCCCACGGCGCCAATCACGGCCAGGTAGGTGATGATGAGGCCCGCGCCGATCCACTTGGAGGTGCCTTCACTCACGTTCCAGCCCGGCCGGGTGGAGCCGTCGGAGATCAGGTAGGCGATGGCGGTCAGCGCCACCACGCCTCCGATGCCGATGAGCGTCTTCTTGTCGACGCCCATTAGCGCGAATCCCAAGGTGGCCAGCGTGGCCAGGCCGACCGCGAGATAGGCTACCCAGAGGCCGGCGCTGATGCCGAAATCGCTGCCGGTGAAGATCAGGAGCGTGAACAGGATGCCCAGCGCGCCAATGACCCACATGGCGATGCGCCCGATCGAGAATGAATTGTGATTCATGGGAGCCTAGTGCTTGGCCACGTTGTTCTTCACCAGCAGATCAACCAGGGAGATGGAGGCCTCCTCCATCTGGCCGGTGATGCTGTCGATCTTGCTCTGCAGGTAGTTGTAGAAGATCTGCAGGATGATGGCCACGATGAGGCCGAACACGGTGGTGAGCAGCGCCACCTTGATACCCACGGCCACGATGGCGGGGCTGATGTTGTTGGCCGCAGCGATCTGGTCAAAGGCCACGATCATGCCGATCACGGTGCCCAAGAATCCGAGCATGGGGGCCAGCGCGATGAAGAGGCTGATCCAAGGCAGGCCCCGCTCCAGTCGTCCCACTTCCACGCCGCCATACGCCACGATGCTCTTCTCGGCGATGTCCACGCCTTCGTGGGCGCGATCCAGGCCTTGGTAGAAGATTCCCCCGATAGGGCCCTTGGTGTTGCGGCAGACCTCCTGCGCGGCATCGATCCCGCCGGACTTCAGTGCCGCTTCCACGTTGCCGAGGAGCTTGGTGGTGTTGGTGCTGGCCATGTTGAGGTAGAGGATGCGCTCGATCACGATGGCCAGGCCCAGGATCATGCACACCAGCACGGGGGCCATCCACACGGGATCGCCCTCGATGAAGCGCTGCTTGAACATCTGGTGGCCGCTGGGCTCATCGGCTGCGGCTGCCACTTCGGTGGAGGCTGCGGCCGGGGCGTCCTGCGCCATCACGGGGGTGCTGATCATGCTGATGCCGATGAGGGCGATCAGGCAGAGGGACACGAACTTGCGTAGCATGGGAGAGGGGTTGCTGGGGTTGTTGTCGGTGTTGGTTCCGTTGAAAGCGGGTCAAAGATGGCGGTTAGCGGCTGACCTCCGAAGGGGTGCAAGCGGCTCGTCTAAAATGAACGGATTGGCCTCCCGTTGGTCGGCCTTTCCCGTTAGGGAGGGCTTCATTGCTGA
>CAZFBP010000240.1:0-3618 GCA_964517255.1 uncultured Chryseobacterium sp. | reverse complement strand
TCGTCGGCCCTTCGGGCCTTGCATCATCTGCGCCGTCGGCTCGCCGAAGCAAGCTGATCCTATCGCTATTGAATCAACGGGATTGGCCTCCCGTTGGTCGGCCTTTCCCGTTAGGGAGGGCTTCATTGCTGATCGTCGGCCCTTCGGGCCTTGCATCATCTGCGCCGTCGGCTCGCCGAAGCAAGCTTCGCTCACCGCCGTCGCAGATGATGCGGCGGCTCCGCCGCCGATCCGCAATGGCGGAGAGAGAGGGATTCGAACCCCCGTTACCCTTTCAGGTAAACGCACTTTCCAGGCGCGCGCCTTCAACCACTCGGCCATCTCTCCGGTTCTGCATCGGAGGGCGGTTCCAGTGCCATCCGAAGGGCGGCCAAGGTAGCAAAAGGACCTTCCGGCCTTGGGCCGCGCGAGCAGCGGCAAGGGGTGATCCGTGAGCGGTCGGTGGAGCATGTTACCCCAACGTCAACTCGCCGGCAATCAGTGCCGCCATTTGCTGGGCGAAAGTCCCCGGAGCCTGATCTCGTGCGAGTAGGAACATGGCCTTGGCCAGCGCCGCCTCCACGGTCATGTCGGCGCAAGGGATCACGCCCAGTTCCACGAAGGCACGGCTGGTCACGTAGCGGCCCTGCTCCACGCGCCCGCCCACGCATTGCGTGACATTGAGCAGGTGGATTCCGCTCTCGCGCGCCTCGCGCAGGGCATTGATGAATTCCGGATCAGTGGGACCGTTGCCGCTTCCGAAGGTGGTGAGGATGGCCGCCCGCAGCCCAGGGGTGGAAAGGGCGTTGCGTACCCAGGCGCCGGAGATTCCGGGGAAGAGCCGTATCATGCCAACACGATCGTCGAGACGGTCGTGCACAGTAAGGGCGCCGGTCCGGCGTGGCAGGATGGCGGCATGGTCGTACCTCAGCCGAACGCCAGCTTCGGCGAGGGCCGGCCAGTTGGGCGAACGGAAGGCCTCGAATCGCTCCGCGTGGACCTTGACCGTGCGGTTGCCGCGGAGCAGCCGGTACTCGAAGTACACGGCCACCTCGGGAACCATGGCGCGACCTTGCTCGTCCTTGGCGGCAGCGATCTCGATGGCGGTGATCAGGTTCTCCTTGGCATCGGTGCGGATGGTGCCGATGGGCAATTGCGAACCGGTGAGGATCACGGGCTTCGCGAGGTTCTCCAGCAAGTAGCTGAGCGCGCTGGCGGTGTAGGCCATGGTATCGCTGCCGTGCAGCACCACGAAGCCATCGTGCTTCTCGTAGTTCTCACCGATGATGCGCGCGATCCGGATCCAGTCCGCAGGGCGCATGTCGCTGCTGTCGATGGGCGTCTCGAAGGCCACGCTGCCCAGGCGCACGCCGATGCGCTCCAACTCGGGCACCTGCTGCTCCAGGTGCTCCAGGTCCATGGGGCGCAGGGCGCCCGTGCGCGGATCGGCCCACATGCCGATGGTGCCGCCGGTGTAGATCAGCAGGACGCTCGCGCTCATCGCTTGAACAGTGCTGTGGCGTTGGCCGTGGTGATGCGTGCGATCTCCTCGGTGCTGTTGCCGGTTGATTCGGCCAGCCTGGCAGCGATGCGCGGGATGTAGCTGCTCTCGTTGCGCTTGCCGCGATAGGGCACCGGGGCCAGGTAGGGCGCATCGGTCTCCAGCACGCAATGGGCAGCGCCCACCTCGCGCATGGTCTCATAGAGGCCGCCCTTCGGATAGGTGATCACGCCGCCGATGCCGAGGCAGAAGCCTTTCAACGCGATCACGCGCCGCGCCTGCTCGGCGGTTCCGGTGAAGCAGTGGAACACGCCGCTGAGCGAATCGTCATTCTCCTCCTCCACAATGGTGATCACCTCGGCGAAGCTCTCACGGCAATGAATGGCGATGGGCACCTTCAGTTCCTTGGCCCAGCGCACCTGTTGCCGGAAGACCTCCTGCTGCTGCGCGAGGTAAGTCTTGTCCCAATACAGGTCGATGCCGATCTCGCCCACGGCGCAATAGCCGCCCGTGCGCAACAGGCGCTCCACTTCTTCCATGGCAGCCGCATTGGCGGCTCCCACGGAGCAAGGATGCAGGCCCATCATCGCGAAGCAGCGGTCGGGGCGCGCCGCTGCCAACGCGTCCATCGCGGCCATGCTTTCGTGATCCACGTTCGGGAGGAAGAGCTTGGTGACACCGGCTTCAAATGCACGCACGAGCATGGCCTCGCGGTCGGCATCGAACTGCTTGTGATAGAGGTGGGCGTGGGTGTCGATGAACATCGCGACGAAAGTAGATGGTGCGTGGTTGCGCAATTCATGAAACTCCTCATCCTCCGCTTCTCCTCCATCGGCGACATCGTGCTCACCAGTCCGGTGCTGCGCTGCGTGAAGGAGCAGGTGAAGGGCGTCGAGACCCATTTCGCCACCAAGAGCGTCTTCGCGGACCTCGTGCGCTTCAGCCCGCGCGTGAGCAAGGTGCATGAGTTGGGCGATGACATCGGCGAACTCATCAGTCGGTTGAAGCAGGAGCGCTTCGATGCCGTGATCGACCTGCACCACAATCTGCGCACGGCCAGGATCAAGCGCGCGCTCGGCATTCCTGCGCACGGCTTCCCGAAACTCAACATCGAGAAGTGGCTGCTGGTGAACCTGCGCATCGACCGCATGCCGAGGTTGCACATTGTTGATCGCTACATGAGCACGGTCGAGCACCTCGGCGTGAAGAATGACGACAAGGGCCTGGAGCTCTTCATTCCGGCTGGACGCGAAGTGCCGAACTCCTCATTGCCCGCATCGCATCAAGCCGGATACACGGTGCTTGCCATTGGTGCCGCGCACGCCACCAAGCGATTACCGCAGCACAGGCTCATCGGACTCGCGCGCTTGATCGAAGGCCCCATCGCGATCATCGGCGGCAAGGAGGACCAGCCCGTCGCACGCGCCATCGGCGATGCGGTCGGCGCCCGCGTATTCAATGCCACGGGCCACTATGACATCCTGGGCAGCGCGTCGCTCATCAGACAATCGCGAAGCGTGATCGCGCACGACAGCGGGGCCATGCACATCGCCTGCGCGTTCGGCAAACCCGTGGTGAGCGTATGGGGCAACACGGTGCCGCTCTTCGGCATGGGGCCTTACCAGCCGGAGCATCCCGAGCGCGCGATCATCAGCGAGGTGAAGGACCTCTCTTGCCGGCCGTGCAGCAAGATCGGCCATGACCAATGCCCCAAGGGCCACTTCCGCTGCATGGAGAAGCAGGACCTTCGCCGCATCGCCGAACTCGCCAAGGCATGAGCTGGGACATCTTCATCCAGGACTTCCCCGATGTGCCGTCGATCGGTGATGTGCCGGCGGAGTTCAGGCCGCACCCCATCGGCGAGCGCGAGCAGCTCGTGGCCCTCATCCGCGAGGCCATACCGTTCATTGACCGGGTGGACAATGATTGGCTCTTCGCGAAGGGCGACGACATCGACATCAGCATCCAGCTGCACATGGAAGACACCACGCAGGTGCGCTATATGGTAGCGCATGTTCACGGCGGCGAGCAGAGCGCGGCTTGCATCGGCGCGCTGCTGCGGCACCTCGGATTGCGCGGGCACGACACCGCGACGGGCGAGCTGTTCGATGGGCTGAGTTTGGATGAGGGGCTCTGAG
>CAZFBP010000239.1:0-5110 GCA_964517255.1 uncultured Chryseobacterium sp. | reverse complement strand
ATCGCGTGCCGCGGCGATCTTGACCAGTTCGGCCGCGTATTTCGGCGCGCGGAACTCCTCCATGAAATAGGTGCGGCTCTCCGGTACGGGTTGGAAGGCCGGTGCCCGGATGATGCTGGCCGTGTAGTTCTGGAACATGGGCAGGGTGCTGAACTGGCCCTCGGCGAGCAGGCCGAAGCGGACCTTTCCGCGAGGCAGGAAGTACTGGTCCCATTGCAGCTTCGCGCTGAACCAGTCATGCGTATCGCGGAAGCGCTGGCCGGGCTCGGTCTGCGTGCTGCCGGCGATGGTGCGTTCGTCGCCGGTGTAACCGCGCACGCCGAGCGTGAGCGATTCGCCGGCGTTGGCGTGCTGTTTCCGGTTGTGCGAGTTGCGCGTGATCAGCAGGCCGGCCGTGGCGAAATCGAAGTAGGTCACATCGCTGGTGTCTCGCCCGCTGAAGTCCAGGGTCTGGTAATAGCTGTCGCGCGTCTCGGCCAGCTTCGCATCGAATCGGAGCAGCCCTTTGTTGCCCATGCCCATGCCAACGTTCAGCCCGCCCCAGGTCTCCTTCATCACCACGAAGCTGGGACGCACTTCATCGAAGAAGGTGCTGAAGCTGCTGAAGTAATCCCAACGCTGCAGGCCGAAGGCGGGCTCCAGGTACATGGGCTGGCGCGTGGCCAGGTCGGCGCGCACCCGCACATGCACCGATTGGTAGTACTTGCCGAAGTACGAATTGGCCAGCGTGTAGATGCTGGCGCGGCTGAAGAGGTTGTAGCGCAGGGTGACCATGCCCGTGTTGATGGGCCTTGAGGAGAACATGCCGCCGAAGCGAACCTCCAGGTCCTTCTGCTTCTTGGCCGTGAGCAGCATGTTGAAGCGGCCCGTGGCCTTGTTGTGGTCGGCGCGCGGATGGAGCGCGGCGATGTTGTGGTCGGCCAGCAGGCGGAAATAGGCGCTCTTGAGACGCGTGCCATCGAGGGGCTGGCCCGCGCGCCGCACCACGCGCGTGGCGTAGCGCGTGGCGCTGCGCCGCAGCCCTTCGATCCGGAACCCATCGAAGACCAGCTCCGGCATGCGCGCCCTGAACGCGCGGCGCGCGGCGGCCAAGACCTGCGGGTCCATGCGGCGATGCAGTTGGGCGAGGATCTCCGGCATGCGCTCCATGGCCGCGCGGTAGCCATCGTCGATGGCGCGGCCCGGATCGCTGAAGTCGAAGACCGTGATGTCGGTGCGCGGCTCGATGATGATGCCGTTCTCGCAGATCACGGTGAAGCTGGTGGGCTCCTGCATCATGGAGCGCAGCTGGCTCAGCAGGTCGTCCTCGCTGGGCGGCGGTGAGTTGCTGCTCACATTGCTGCCGATGATGAGGTCGGGGAAGAAGTCCGCGTACATCACGTCGCTGGGGAAATTGTTGTAGAGCCCGCCGTCCATCATCAAGTGGCCCTCCACGCGCAGCGGCCTGTAGTAGAACGGATAGCTCATGCTGGCGCGCACGGCCGTGGCCAGGTCGCCATCGCGGAAGGTCACGGGCTGCTGCGCCGTGATGTCGGAGGCCACGCAACGGAACGGCACCATGAGGCTGTCGAAGACGTAGCCTGCCGCAGCGCTGGCTGGCGCGAAGCCGCGCATCTGCTCGAAATCGAGCAGGGCCGGGCTGCGCAGATTGGTGGGCAGCGCGGTCTGGATCAGCGTGTCAAGGTCGAAGCGCAGGTTGATCAGCGAGGCGTCGGGGCGGTCCTGCTTGAAGTAGTAGGTGTGCTTCGCCTCTGTGCCGCCCTCGGCCATGATGCGGTACAGGTCGGTGCGGAAGAGCGAATCGATCTGCGCCGGCGACCAGCCCGAAGCGTACATGGCGCCCAGCAACGCGCCCATGCTGCTGCCCGTGATGCAATCGACGGGAACGCCATTGTCCTCCAGTGCCTTCATCACCCCGATGTGCGAGAAGGCCGTGGCCCCGCCGCCGCTGAGCACCAGGCCAACGCGCTGGGCATCGCTCCGCTGGGCTACGAGCGCAAGCAAGAGGGCGATGAACAGGCGCTGCATGGCGCGCAAAAGTAGGAGCGCCGTTCAGCTGAGCCTTAGCGATGCGAAGTATGCCGGTGCCTGCAGCAACCGGCTGCCGTACCAGCTGAACAACTCGCCATCGACGAGGTGCACCGGCGTGTCCGTGCGCATTCTGTTGAACTCCGCGATGTGCCTTTCAGCGAAGGGGAATGGCTCGCTCGAGAGCAGGATCACATCCGGATCGGCTGCGAGGAGCTCGGCCGATGTGATCTCCGCATAACGCTTCTTGCGATGCGCGAAGGCGTTGCTGAAGCCCGCCCGCTGCATCAAATCGCTGATGAAGGTGTCCCCGCCCGCCACCATGAGCGGCTCGCGCCAGATGAGGTAGGCGGCGGAAAGGGGAGGGTCGAGTCGGTTCAGTTCAGCGAACGCATCTCTGATTCCCTCGATGATCTCGTGCGCCCTGGCATCCGATCCGGTCAGCGAACCTATCGCTTCGATCATCTCGATCGCATCATCAAGCGTCTTCACGTCGCTCATCCACACCGGGAACTCCTGTTCCAGCGCTTCGATATCGGCGCGCTCGTTCTCCTCCTTGTTGCCGATGATGAGGTCGGGCTTCAGGGCACGCACCTTCTCGATGTCCACCTTCTTGGTGCCGCCAACGCGTGGCTTTGTCTTGAACCAAGTCTCTGGATGCACGCAGAACTTGGTGATGCCCACCACGCTCTCGCCAAGGCCGAGGTCATAGAGGAGCTCGGTTTGGGAAGGGACCAGGGAGATCATGCGGTGGGGATGCTCCGGCACCGTGGCGGACCGGTGCATTTGATCTGTGGAGCGCGTGGTCATCGCCATTTCATCGGGTTTTCTGCGATGTATTTGGCGATGCGTTCATGTTCGCCGCCAAGTTCACGGATGGCCCGTTCGTGGAAATTGGGTTGCCACAGCCGTTGGCCCATCGTGCCGTTCAATCGGTTCACGCGTTTGGTGGTTTCCGATTTGAACGCGGCGATGATCGCACCCAACGAACCGCGTTGAGGACCGTTCGGCCTACCGCTGACCCCTGCAACGGCATCCGTAGCCGCGACCCACTGGGTCGCCCCTACGGTGCCGTTGCCGTCACCACGATCCAGAACCAGGATGGCATGCAGATGGTTGGGCATGATCTGCGTTTCACCCAGACGGACATGCGGGAAATGGTCCGGGATGGCGCGCCAGCATTCATCAGCGATGCGGCCCACATCGGATAGTTCCATCCGCGCTGCAACACCTGATCCGACGATCCCGCCGAACACATGCGCGCGATCATGCGCGCATAGGGTCACGAAATAGGCGCCTTGGGTGTAATCGTTATCCGGCAGGCGGATGTGCTTGCGGAAACGCAGGGCCATGGGTCACTGGTTGCACATTGGCCGGTCGTTCATTGCCGGTGGGTTGGGGCGACCCGGTGTGTTGGGGCGACCCGGTGTGTTGGGGCGACCCGGTGGGTCGCTACTACGGTTCTATTGGACGCGTTATTTCAATTTCCCGATGATGTCCTGCTTCGTGATGATCCCGAACCCTTCTTTCATCTTCACCAGCACGGCCGGACTGCCATTGCCCAATCGCTTGGCAATGTCCTCCAGGTGCGCATCGGGTTCGATCACGGGCAGCGCGGCGCCCATCAGCACACGCACCTTCTGCGTGCGCACTTCAGCGTCCTCCAGGATCGCATCGAACAGCCGCGCATCGGTGATGGTGCCCACGGGCTTTCCATTCTCCATCACGGGCAGCTGATCGATGTTGTGCTTGCGCATGCGGTCGATGGCCAGAAGGACAGGCTCATCGGCTTCCACGCTGACGAGCCCGAGGTCCTTGCCCTTCAGCAGGTCGCCAGCGGTAGGCTTCTCCTCCACGAGGAAGCCGCGCTCGCGCATCCAGTCGTCGTTGAACATCTTGCCCACGTAACGCGTGCCGTGGTCGTGGAAGATCACCACCACCACTTCGCCCTTCTTGAAATTGTCCTTCAGCTGCAGCAGGCCGGCCATCGCGCTGCCCGCGCTGTTGCCCACGAAGATGCCTTCGTCCTTCACGATCTTCCGCGTGTAGATGGCGGCGTCGCGATCGGTGACCTTCTCGAAGTGGTCGATCAGGTCCATGTTCACGTTCTGCGGCACGAAATCCTCGCCGATGCCTTCGGTGATGTACGGGTAGATCTCGTTCTTGTCGAAGATGCCCGTCTCCTTCAGCTTCTTGAACACCGATCCGTAGGTGTCGATGCCCCACACTTTCAGTTTGGGGTTCTTCTCTTTCAGGAAGCGCGCGGTGCCGCAGATGGTTCCACCGGTGCCAACGCCAACAACGAGGTGATCCACCTTGCCGCCGGTCTGTTCCCAGATCTCGGGGCCGGTGCTCTCGTAGTGCGCTTGCGCGTTGCTGGGATTGTCGTACTGGTTCGCCTTCCAGCTGTTGGGCGTCTCATTCACCAGGCGCGAGCTTACGCTGTAGTAGGAGCGGGGGTCCTCCGGATCAACGTTCGTGGGGCACACGATCACTTCAGCGCCGAACGCGCGCAGGATGTCCACCTTCTCACGGCTCTGCTTATCGGTGGTGGTGAAGATGCACTTGTAGCCTTTGATGATCGCTGCGATCGCCAGGCCCATGCCCGTGTTGCCGCTGGTCCCTTCAATGATGGTGCCGCCGGGTTTGAGCAGACCGGCCTTTTCCGCGTCCTCCACCATCTTGATGGCCATGCGGTCCTTGATGCTGTTGCCGGGGTTGAAGGTCTCCACCTTGGCCAGGACGGTGGCGGGGATGTCCTTCACGATCTTGTTGAGGCGTACCAGGGGCGTATGGCCGATGGTGCTGAGGATGTTGTCGTGGATCTGCATGGCGGCACCGGGGATGCTGTCCGCGAAGGTACCGGCTTCGCGGCGGTGCCGGGCCGGTCCAGGCTCTTCAGTCGAACCGGATGGCACGGGCCGGGGCGATGCGGGTGACCAGCAGGCTGGGCAGCACCAACGCCGACACGCAGACGACCAGGGTGCCCGCGTTCAGCAGCAGGATGGGGGCCAGGTCCAGGTCCACCGGCACCACGTCCACGTAGTAGCTCTCCACGGGCAGCCGCACCCAGCCTGTCCAC
>CAZFBP010000238.1:0-5255 GCA_964517255.1 uncultured Chryseobacterium sp. | reverse complement strand
TCCATCCCACCTGGCCGCCGATGCTGGTCATCGCCGCATTGCCGATGCGGACGGTATTGCTCGCGTTGATCGCGAGATTGCCGTTCCCGCCAATGGCCACGCAGTTGCTCAGCCCTGTCGCATTGACATCCGTGAAGGTGCCCAGGAATGTGACCCCGATCAGATTCGTGTAAGAATTTCCTGCGCCTTTCCCAATGGCCGTATTGTCTCCGCCAATGGTGTTGTTTTCCAGAGCACCGCTTCCGATGGCGGTGTTGTAATCGCCTGTGGTGTTGCCGTACATCGTGAAATACCCGTTGGCGACATTGTTATTTCCCGAAGTGTTGGAACGAAGCGCATTTATACCAGTGGCCGTGTTCATGTCCGCGTTGTTCATATAGAGCGCATCACGGCCGATGGCGGTGTTGTAATTGCCCGTGACATTGGAAGTGAGCGCTCTTCTTCCAACGGCGGTGTTCAAGAGGCCATCAACATTGGCGTACAAGGCATCCACGCCATAAGCGGTGTTCTCGATGCCCGTGGTGTTCGAGTACAGCGCGTACGATCCCGTGGCGCAATTGCGCTGACCAGTCAGGTTGCTGTACAGGGCGTTCTTGCCGATGGCGGTGTTGTGGTAGCCGGTGGTGTTGGAGTACAGGGCGTTCGTCCCGCTGGCGGTGTTGCTGTACCCGCTCGAGTTGCTCAGCATCGACTCGTAACCGATGGCGGTGTTGTCGAGGCCCGTGTTCGCCGAGGCCGTCGTCGAGCCCCTGAGCGCTTGAAAGCCGACAGCCACGTTCGTGTTGTCGAATGCGATGCCTGAGCTGTTCGCGTACCGCATGGCATACGCTCCAATGGCGGTGGATCTGCCTCCGGCATCGTTGGTGCCCAGAGCATATCTCCCAACGGCGGTGTTCAGGTCGCCGATCACATTGGAGATGAGGGCATGCCTGCCAACAGCGGTGTTCTCCTCGCCTGTTTGGTTCGTGTACAGGGCATACGCTCCGATCGCCGTGTTGAAAATGCCCGTGGTGTTGCTATAAAGCGCACTGTGCCCATTGGCCGTGTTCCCCGCACCGGTGCTGTTCATGTAAAGGGCGTTGTGCCCGGTGGCCTAGTTATCAGTTCCGGTCGTGTTGAAGAACAGGGTACGGAAGCCCAGAGCCGTGTTGAAGTTGCCTGTGTTGCCGGAAGCTGGAGGGGCTCCCCGCAAGGCCTCGTATCCTACCGCGACATTGTCGCTCAGGAATGGCGTGGCCGCATCACTGGTCAGGCCCATGGCATTGTAGCCGACGGCCGTGGCCCTGCCTCCGGCCACATTGCTGCCCAGCGCTGCCACGCCTACAGCGGTGTTCTGGAACCCTACGGTATTGGCGTACAGGGCGCCTCTCCCCATGGCGGTGTTCCAATAACCGGTGGTGAGGGCTTGCAAGGCCGTGTAGCCCAAGGCACTGTTACTGGTCCCGGTCGTCAAGGCATTGCCGGCCTGGTAGCCCAGGAACGTGTTGTATTGAAGATGGTCCACCCTGCCTGCCTTCTGGTTGTTCACGCGGATGTTGAAGGGGATGTTGTCGGTGGTGCCGATGAAGTGGGTGCCATCGACGGTGCCGGCGTTCCCGGTGGTGAGCCAGGCGTTGGCGGCTGAAGAGGTGGTGAGGAATCGGGCCCACACCGGCGAGGCGGGTGTGCCGCTGTTGAAGTAATGGCCAGCCCCGCCTGGAACAGCCCCGTTCGTGTTGTACACCAGCAAGCTGGTGGCGGGTGCCAGGATCGTAACGGCATCCGTCAGTGAGGTGAGCGCCACCCGGGGGATGAGCAGCCCTTTGTTGGTGAAGTCCACATCGAGCCCGGCCGAGACGTTGGGGGCGGACCCCGTGGCGTTCACCCCGACGTTCTGCGCTGAAGAGCGCGAAGGCGATGCGAGGCAGACCAGGAATAGCGCGAGCGATGGTAACCAACGACTGGGCGTCTTCCGGTGCGGGTTGCGCATTCGGGCCCGGTTGCTGAAGACGGAGGTGGGCCAAGATGGCTGGTCCAGATCGGAACGGCGGATCGCAGCATCACGTGCGTGGTCATGCGCCATCGTGTACAGGTGCTTCATCGCTTGCCGGATTTGGAGTGAACAGGGATGGATGTCGTCGGTGACGAGTGCCGGATGGCAGGCTCGCCGGTGCGCGGGGCACTGCCTGCCCATAGGGTCGGGAGAAGGGAGCAGAAGGCAGGAGCGGAGGGACCATATCGCCAACCTTCACGTTCAAGACCGGCGCGCTCGCGTGGTCGTGCATGCGGGGAAGCCGCAGCCGAAACAGCGCAGTTGGGGAGACCCGACGCTAGGGGAGGAGCCAACCATGTACTGAAGGGCGGTGCTCGCATGGCATTCCAGGAACTGCGATCATCCCGAAAGCCCGTTGGCGATCTCCAGCACGCACGGAACTCGTCCGCTCGTCACACGGCCATTGGGGTTCCGTCGGCACGAACGTAGGCCAATCGGAGCTGAAAACAAATGACCGCTACCCGATGGGACGGGAGGGCACGTGCTCATGGCTCGGGTCGTCGTTCAGGCATCATCTCTGGAACAGCCTGCGCTGAGCCAACGGTGCGCAGAATCGGGGATGCACGGCCGTGCGCAAGCCGATGACGACTTGACCGGCGACGCTCGCAGAGCTGGCCCGAGCGAGGTGCTGCCTTTGTTCGATGTTGATCTGGCCGGAGCGCCCACCCGGCTACCTCGACGGGGCTTGGAGCAATAATGCCATGAAGCCAAGTCGATTATGAGCCGAATCCTGTTCTCGCGTATGCTCGATGGTGGCATGGTTGGCCATGCGCAAGTGGAATGATTCGAAGAGGGGAGGAATTCCGTGTGACGCGTTGTCGGTGTTGGGAGCCCGTATGCGCGTTCAGCTTCCAAGTCCACCATACCGCCCATCCATGTCAGCTCCGAGCGTGGCCATTCGGACAAGATTGGGGTCGGAGGCTGCAATGGGTCCGCGCGTTCCACCCATGAGCGGACCTGTCTCTTCGGCACTGACCGCTGCTGCCAACGCTTCAATGCGCAGCAGATCGAGAGGCTAATGGCCGGCAGCGCGCTCAACAACATGCTGCGGAACTGGCGTATCGACCGTGCTCATCGGTCCAGAGTGCATGCGCTACAAGAATGCGAAAGCCCCTCGAGGAGAGGGGCTTTCTGCTTTGGGCGTTTCCGCGTGATCAATCGTCCCAGCCGAAGTAGTAGAGGAATGAGAGCTGTGTGGCCGTGTTGATCATGACGTAGGATTCGAAGAAAGTGTTGTCGGGGTCCACGACCGGGTCAGCGATGTTGAAGCCGAAGCTCCCGCGGTAGCCAACGCCCCAGCCCGCTTCGTTGATGTAGCCAACTCCCCAAGCCCAGCCGAAGTCGGTGCCCTTGAGGTCTTCTTTCACCTTGCGTTTCAAATCATTGCCATCGTCGTCCACATCATAGACGTACTCGCTGTCGCCGTCCAAGCTGGCGCCCAAGAGCAGGCCGAGGTAGGGGCCGGTTTCGGCATACAGGCCGAAATTGAATCGGTAGCGCGCTTGAATAGGGATAGTGAGATATGTGAGCGAAAAGGGCACGTCCTCAGTGGCACCCTGCGCATTGATCGTCTGAACCTTCGAGCCCTTCATATCGAACAGGAGCTCTGCCAGGATGGAGAAATTGCCGTTACGGCCAAGGCCATAGTTCATCATGCCTCCTGCATGCGCGCCTATCTTGGAGGAACTTATCCATCCAATTTGAGTGTTCGGGGTATTGGTGATGTTCAGTCCCGCTTTCGCGCCGAACTTCAGGCCCTCGCCTTGGGCCATTGTGCCGCTGCCTATGGCTGCAGCGCTCAGGATGGTAAGCAGTCGTTTCATGGTGATTGGGTTTCGTTAGGAGTGGCGAATATAGAGCTGCGCCCCCGGCAAGCGCCATGCGAAAGGGCATGGTGCTTGCCAAGCGCGCCGCGCGTTGCCGGGCCGCACGTTACTTTGGCCCGCCACGCAGCACAAGACACTCGCAATGCGCATCATCCTCACCGCAGCCCTCGGCCTCCTTTCGCTCTCCTCCTTCGCCCAGCCCATCGACACCGCCCGCACCTGGGTGGTGAACGGCGACTTCGAGCAATGGGAGGGCAAGTCGAAGCTGAAGCGCGCGGGCGGCATCCAGTACGCCAAGGGCTGGAGCAGCCCCACCAGCAAGAAGGCAGACCTCTTCAGTGAGAGCGCGCCCGTTGAGAGCACGGTGAGCGCACCGAAGAACTTCGCCGGCGAGCAGATGGCCCTGAGCGGGAGCAACTACGCCGGCGCGCGCTGGTGGAGCTACCAGAACAAGGAGCCGCGCACCTACATCCAAACGCAGCTCAGCAAGAAGATGAAGAAGGATTCGCTTTACTGCGTGCGCTTCTACGTGAGCCTCGGAGACCTGAGCAAGTACGCCACCGGCGAGCTGGGCGCCTGGTTCAGCAAGGAGAAGACCGAGAAGGACGATCCCGCCAACCTCACGTACGAGGTCACCGTGCCCAGCGTGCGCACCAGGATCTACAACGACATGTTCAGCTGGCAGGGCGTGTGCGGCACGTACGAGAGCAAGGGCAACGAGGAGTGGATGATCATCGGGAATTTCGCGGGGACGGACAAGACGGACAACCAGAAGGCCAAACGACCGAAGGGCGAGACGAGGCCCCAGGTGTTCAGCGCCTACTACTACATCGACAACGTGGAGGTGTACCCAGTGAAGAACCGCACCTCGTGCAGCTGTGAGCAACTGAAGGATGCCGAGAGCGAGTACATCTTCAGCCGCAAAGGCGTGACGCCGCCCGGACTCAAGGCCAAGGAGAAGGCCGAGCGCCAGACCATCTACTTCAAGCGGTTCCAGCGCATGGTGGACCCCAGCATGGAGCCTTGGATCGAGGATGTGAAAGAAGCCATGGCCGAGGACCCGGCCATGCGCGTGCAGCTCACCGGGCACTTCGATGCCGTGGAGATGGACCGTACGCGCATCCGCCCCGACCTGCAGGAGCTGAGCAAGGAGCGCGCGGAGGCCGTTCGCGACGCGCTGGTGGAGATGGGCATCGATCCCGCCCGTATCGAGATCGCGCACAAGGACGCCAGCGAGCCCGCCGACGACAGCGGCACCGAAGTGGGCATGAGCAAGAACCGAAGGGTGAACGTGTTGGTGAAGTAGGGGAGTGCACCGAACTCGAAGGGCGCTTGCGGTGATCCCGTCAGCGCCCTTCGTCTTTTCGCAACCGCATACATTGCCCAGCGATGGCTGC
>CAZFBP010000237.1:2421-5268 GCA_964517255.1 uncultured Chryseobacterium sp. | reverse complement strand
CTGGCGAAGTAGGGCTGCCCCAGCGCGTGCAGTACTCAATGGCGTGATTGTTCAGGTCAATCTGCATGACCACCGCGCTCAACTCACCCGCGATGGCCTGGTAATAACCGCCGGTTGGTGGCGGCACCAGGTCCAGCGGATCGTTCGTGCCATAGATGCTCGCTCCTACCACCCAGACCCCAACCTGGTCCTCTTCGGTCGCCGTCATGCGAAGATCATTCACGCGACCCACGCGGTAGCTCCCAGAGAATTCCATGAGCGCCGTGGACCAATCGATCTGGAAATCCTCATCGAACGAGATCAGGAAGCCATCGCCCAGGGCCCGGCTGAAAGCGCCTGTAGGGGTTACCAGGGGCAGCGCCGGTTCTTCGTCATTCTCGCCTTGCTCCAGCATGCCGCCAACCACAAGGTGTCCTTGCCGGTCAATCGCTATAGCTAATCCATGTTCGCTCCACGTTCGATCCGGACCGGGCTGGCCATGTGTTGTTGCCCAATCGCGCTGCCCATTGCCTTTTCTAAGCGCCGCGAGCCACATTCGCGATACACCGCCTACGTGGTCTTCCTCAAAAGCGTCAGCGAATGATGTATTTGAATTCACGAACGCATCAAAAGTTGGATCCTTGGTGCTACCTGTGACGAACACATGTTGCAGCCAGGAATCAGCACCTGTGTACACGGCAAGCTTCGCCGCCCTTGTCTCCTCTTGAGTGCCACCGATGTAGCTGGTCCAGCGAATCTGCTTGTTGGCCTTGTTGAATCTCATCGTTACGGCGCAGCGTCCTTCGGCCAGCCCAGGGCTGATCGGCGAGAACTCCGAGATGCCGTATTCGAGCGGGAAGAAGAAGTACCCGAGGTATCCGCACGTGTAGGGATCTCCATCCTCATCCATCTCAACGCTGGTAAGCTCATCGCCACGCGGCGACCCCGTGTAGGTGCACCAGCCCAGATTGCCGTTCTCGGTCGGAGGCATCGAGAGGCCCGGGTAACCCGCGAGCAGCACCAAAGGCCAGTTGGGGTTGTACGCCTCGTATTGGAAGCCCACCGTGACATTGCCAGGCTCCACGTAATAATCCGGAAGCCAATTCACCGGAATCACGTCTCCATTGCCATCGACTTGGTAGGCGATGGCTTGATTCATTTCCACCCACTTCTCGCCGATGTACAGCTTCAGATGCCCCTGCCAATCCACTTTGATGCTGTCCTGGCCCGCAAAGGAGAGCTTCACGTTCTCGGGGCTCGCGCCGGGCCGCATCACGATTGCCATACGAGGGCCGCTAGGCCCGTAGTAGAAATGCACATCGGTGCTGTCCCAGGCTTCCGGGTAAATGACCCGTTCATGCGCTTTTACCGATTCGGCTATCACATCGCCCAAGTAGTAGTTCGAGACACCACCGACATCCGCCCCAGCATGCGTAGGTGCGACGTCCGTACCACCAAGCGTCATGTCAATTCGGTACAATGTATCCGGCGAAATGGTGTCTTGGTGAATGGCACCCAGCACGAAACTCACTTTGCTCTTCCTTCGGAGGTAAGTGTTCACCGGTACGTTCTCATAATAGTACGCGCAGTCCGTCAAGCTGCTCTCGTCCGTACGAATGATCTGACCTTTACTTTCCCGGAGGTAGTTCACTCCGACACCGGCGCCGCCGAAAGGATCAGGCGGAACATAAATCTGAGCCCGCAATGGTTGAACAAGGCTTATGGTGAATACTGTGACCGATACCGCTATCGAGTTGAGCGTTGAGCGTTGAGCGTTGAGCGTTGAGCGTTGAGCGTTGAGCGTTGAGCATGGCAGTAGGTTTTGGGCAGGTGAAAGTATCGGCATTCTGCGCCAAGTGCAAAAGGGAGTTATCAACTGGCGGTGCGGTTCCCTTGCAGTGCGAAGCGGAGCTTGGGCGGATTCAACCCCCAATCTGCGGCCCCTTCGCAATCCAGCGGCTCAACCTTCAACCTGCACCCTCTACCTTCGCCCCGTCTTGCAACGGGGTGCCCATCGCGTGATGGTGCTGAGATCAAACCCGACGAACCTGGGCGGATAATGCCGCCAAGGGATCAGCCCACGAGGGCGCCTCCGAGCAAGCCATCAACCCGGAGGCACATGCACAAGCAATTCGTTCTCGTCGCGCTGTTCAGCCTGTCGGTCTGTGCGCAGGCACAGGCCCAGCTCACAGGCATGGTGGTGGGCGCAGGCGATGCGCCCCTTGCTGGCGCGAGCATCGTGCTGGACGGCGATGCGGCGTTCGGCTGCGCCGCCGATGCGCAGGGGCGTTTCGCGATCAAGGGCGTGCGCGAGGGCGAGCACCGCTTGCACGTGAGCATGCTCGGCTATGAGCGGCTCGACACAACGGTGGATGTGGTCGCCTCGATGGCACCGCTTCGCATCATGCTGCACGAGGAGCCCATCGCCTTGCGCGCCGCAGAGGTGGTGGCCTTGCGCAGTGGCGAGCGCGCGCCCTTCGCTAAAACGCTGCTCTCGCGCGACCGGATCGAACGCATCAACATCGGCGTTGACCTGCCGTATCTCCTGGAGCAGCAACCGGGCGTGGTGGCCACCAGCGACGGCGGCACCGGCATCGGCTACACATACATGCGCATACGCGGCACCGATGCCACGCGCACGAACATCACCGTGAACGGCGTGCCCTTCAACGATCCAGAGAGCCAGGGCGCCTTTCTGGTGAACATGCCCGACCTGGTGACCAGCGCAGAGGACATCGAGGTGCAGCGTGGCGTGGGGAGCAGCACCAACGGCCCGGCCGCCGAGGGCGTGATCGACCGCACCCATGGTGGCGCGCTGCTGCGCCAGCAGGGCTACACCGCGTTCGAGCCCGACTCGGTGGCGTCTTC
>CAZFBP010000237.1:0-2411 GCA_964517255.1 uncultured Chryseobacterium sp. | reverse complement strand
CGGTGCCAGCGTGAACGTGCGCACCAATTCCGTGAAGCGCGAGCCCTGGGGCTTGATGAGCGTGAGCGGAGGCTCCTACAACACGCAGCGCTACTCAATGAGCGCGGGCACGGGCTTGATCAATGGGCGCTTCAGCCTCGATGCGCGCCTTTCGTCGATCAGCACCGATGGCTACGTGGACCGCGCGAGCGCCGACCTGAAGAGCTACTTCGTGCAGGGCGCATGGATAGGTGCGAAGCGGTCTTTGCGCTTCATCCACTTCCGAGGCAAGGAAGTGACCTATCAAGCCTGGGGAGGCGTGCCGCGCGAGGTGATCGACACCAACCGCACCTTCAACCCGTACACTTACGAGAACGAGGTGGACAACTACGACCAAGCGCACTACCAGCTGCTCCTCGACCAGAAGCTGGGCAGGAACGCCACCTTCAACCTCACGCTCTTCCGTGTGCGTGGCGCTGGCTATTTCGAGCAATTCCAGAGCGTGGATGATCCGTTCGCGGACACGGACCTGGAGTTCTACGGCATCACGCCGATGGTGATCAACGGTGACACGGTGACCACGAGCGACGTCATCCGCCGGCGTTGGTTGGACAACGACCTACTCGGCGCGAACGGGAACGCAGACATCAAGTTGGGCGTGCATCGGCTCGTGGTCGGCGGCAGCTTCAGCGACTACCGCGGCGCGCACTTCGGCGAGCTGATCTGGGCGCGTTACGCGGGCAGCACCGGAATCCGCGACCGCTACTACGACAACGATGCACGCAAGACCGACGCGAACGCCTTCGCGAAGCTCACCTGCGCGGTGAGGGGAAACCTGGATGTCTTCGCGGATGCGCAAGTGCGCCTGGTTCGGCACGAGCTGGAGATGCTGAGCGCCGACCTGCTCCCCGAGCAGCAGACGATCAACTTCACCTTCCTCAATCCGAAGGGCGGCTTGACATGGCGCATGAGCAGCAGCGACAAGGCTTATGCGTCCGTGGCCGTGGGCAACCGCGAGCCCAATCGCGAGGACCTGCAGGAGACCACGCCCGCGAGCCGCCCGCGCAACGAGCGCTTGATCGACTATGAACTGGGCTACGAACGCAGCACGCGTCCGCTGAAGGCGGGCCTCAGCCTCTACTACATGGACTATCGCGATCAGCTCGTGCTCACCGGCGAGTTGAACGACGTGGGCGCGGCGCTGCGCACCAATGTGAAGAGCAGCTACCGTGCTGGCGCGGAGCTCTCGTTCGCGGCGCGCATCGCCAGGCACTTGACCTGGCGAGCGAACGCAGCGTTCAGCCGGAACAAGGTGCGCGGATTCACGGAGTTCGTGGATGATTGGGACAATGGCGGGCAGGTCTCGGTGACCTATGCGGAGAGCGACCTGTCCTTCTCGCCCAGCATCGTGGCGGGGAGCGAGCTCGGATTCCGCTTCTGGGACCATGCGCAGCACGGCAACGCTGAACTCACCTTCGTGACGAAGTACGTCGGCGCGCAATACCTCGACCTCAGCGCAAGCGCCGACCGCAGGCTCGATCCCTTCCTAGTGAACGACCTCCGGCTGAACGCGACCTGGATGGCCAAGGGCACCAAGGGCATCGACTTCAACCTCACCGTGCGCAACCTCTT
The DNA here is from genome assembly GCA_964517255.1 of uncultured Chryseobacterium sp. Taxonomy (GTDB): domain Bacteria; phylum Bacteroidota; class Bacteroidia; order Flavobacteriales_F; family PHOS-HE28; genus PHOS-HE28. Next base: position 800 of record CAZFBP010000237.1, on the reverse strand, counting down.
CAGTGAGCTCTATGAGAGCAACGGCTGGGTGTACAGTTACGTGGGCGATGGAAGGCGGCAGCAGATGGTGGGCCTGTACCCGCAGGCGCCTTTGAGCGTGATGGCAGGCTTGAGCCTAAGGCTTTAGGTGGACCGTTTGGCCAAGCTGCTAAAACAGCTATTGTATCGACGAACCGGCGGATACTATAGACAAAAGTGGAGCTTGGGGCTATTTTGCGTGCCTAATCGACACCATGAAGCACCTGTACGCCCTGTTCGCTGCGCTCGGATCCGGCCTGGTCACCCATTCGCAGATTACCATCGGAGCGGCCGAGATGCCGCACGCCGGCGATGAGTTGATCCGCGTACGCGCCGTCACCAATCCGTTCATCAACTATAGCGCAACCGGTGAGAGCTACACCTGGGATTTCCCGAATCTGGCTGTCAACCAAGGCGATACGGCCAGCTATCAGACCGTGGCCAGCACGAATTTCGTGTACGCCATCATTTATGCTGACCTCTTCTTCAACCCCAACCGTGCGAACCATGCCAGACCCGGCGTGGACATCCCCTTCAGCAACCTGCTGCCCATTGCCAATCCATTCACCTTCCGATACCGGTCCAATTCCGTTTACCGGACCGTGGGCTATGGTGTGGAATTGAGCGGCCTTTCGGTGCCCATCCTCTTCGATGAGCAGGACGTGATCTACGAGTTGCCCCTGACCTTCGGGGATACAAGCGACTCGCATAGCAGCTACCATGTCGAGATCCCGAACGCGGGGTATTACGGGTTCGAGCAGGACCGAGAGAATGTGGTTGAC
>CAZFBP010000236.1:0-5354 GCA_964517255.1 uncultured Chryseobacterium sp. | reverse complement strand
TTCGATACGCAGATCACGCTCTTCAACAACGCCGGTGGCGGCGCGCTGGGCTTCAACGACGATGCCTGCGGCGGGCTGGGCCTGCAATCGTCCGTGACTTGGACGGCCAGCTTCACGGGCCAGCTGCGCGTGCTGGTTGACCTCTACAACTGCGCCACCAACGCCACCTGCGCCCCGCTGAGCATCGCGTGCTCCACGCCACCGGCCGGCGATTGCGTGTACACCCTCACCCTGTTCGACAGCTTCAGCGATGGCTGGGGCACCTCGAACGTGGGCGTGAGCATCAACGGCGGGCCCTTCCAGTACTACACCGTGCCGCCCGGCGTGCCGTCGAACTTCGTGCAGTTCGGCGTGAACATCGGCAGCACCATCGTGCTCACCTACAACGCATCGGGCGCGTGGCAGACGGACAACTCGTACATCCTCACGCTGGGCGGCAGCACGCTCTTCAACTCCGGGTCGCCGCCGCTCGCCGGCACCGTGTACGCCAGCACGGTGACCTGCGTGCCGCCGCCACCGCCGCCGGAGGACTGCCTGGGCGCGGTGACCATTTGCAGCAACGTCTCGCTGAGCAACAACACGAACAACACAGGGAACGTCGCGGACATCAACCCCACGAACTCCGGCTGCCTCGACGTGGTGGAGTTCCAGGGCACCTGGTACGTGTTCTCGCCGAGCGCCGGTGGCAACCTGGGCTTCACGATCAATCCGCTCGGGCCCGATGATTACGATTGGGCCGTATGGGGGCCCTACCCGCCCGGCACCGTGCCCAGCATGATCTGCCCGCCAGTCGGGCCACCGATCCGCTGCGCCGCTTCAAGTGGTCCCGCCACATTCGCGAGCACCGGCAGCTACGCTACCGGCATGGGCCACGCGACCTACTCGCCGCCTCAGTTCGCCAGCACCGCCGTGAGCTACGGCATCCCGGCCACGCTGGATGCCTGCCCTTTGGTGCCTCCGCAGTCTTGCGGCTGGGTGCCCGGCATGAATGTCACAGTAGGCCAGGTGTACCTCATGTACATCAGCAACTGGAGCCAGAGCAGCACCGGCTTCAGCCTGAATTGGACCCTGGCGAACGGCGCCTCGCTCGATTGCACCATCCTGCCCGTGGACCTGCTCGAGTTCAGCGCCACGGCCGCGAAGGGCCACGTTCACTTGGATTGGAGCACGGGCAGCGAGAGCGGCAGCGATCGTTTCCTGGTGGAGCGCTCGCGCGATGGACAGCGCTTCGATGCCATCGCCGAGGTGGATGCCGCAGGCCACAGCGTGCAGGTGACGCGCTACGGGCATGTTGACGAAGCGCCCTTGCCGGGCATGAGCTACTACCGCTTGCGCCAACTGGATCAGGACGGCGCGCAATCGCTATCTCCGGTGCGAAGCGTTCTGATCGACCACGCAGGGCCTTCCGCCTTGCTCATCCCCAATCCGGGCGCCGCCCATGTGGAGGTGCTGGTGCTCGGCTTCGGCGATGGCTCCTTCGTGCTGCTTGATGCCTCCGGGAGGGAAGTGCTGAAGGAGGGCGTGACCGAGGGAAGAGCGGCCTTCGATGCGCAGGCCTTGCCGCGCGGCCTGTACGGCTATCGCTTGCTCGACACGCAAGGCCTGCCAAGGGCGCACGGCACCTGGGTGCGCGAGTAAGCTCATTCCCGTATCAAGCGCCCGCTGCCGGTCACCACGCTGAAGACGGCGGGATCGCCGCGGTAGTACACATCGCCTACGCTGCGAACCTCGGCCTCCAGATGGTGCACGGCCCAGCAGCGCAGATCGCCCACGCCGCTGTTGTTCACGCGGGCGGTATCGGCGCGCAAGGCGCGTGCATCGAGCGGCGCCATGATTCCGCAGTACAGGCCCGTGCTGCCGCAGATGCCCGAGACCACGGCATCGCCCGCGCCGGTGTGCAAGGCGATGTCGAGCCGGTCCACGTTCACCTTCAGCTCCGTGCTGCCCTCGGCGCCCCATTGCTCCAGGAGGAAGTAGCCGCAGCGCAGCGTATCGGCGCAGCGCACATCGCCCGTGCCGCGGAGCGCCACACGGCAAAGATCCTGGACCGGCACATGCACGGCGATCCTCGGCTTGAAGCTGCGCACCCAATTGCACTTCATCGCGCTGCTGATGCGCAAGGTGCCCTCGCTCACCTCGGTGTCGATCTGGCCCAGGAGGTTCTCGCCGCCTTCCACCGCGATGGTGCCGGCTGCGCGCGCTTCGAGCATGAGGTCGATGCGGTCGTGCAGCTCGATGGCCGTGAATGCGCCCACGTTGCGCTCCTCCGTGGCCTGATCGCCGGTGCCCGTCACGCAATCGTCCCATTGCTCGCGCTGGCAGCCCACGAGCGCGATCGCGCCCAGCAAGAGGATGTGCTTCAGTGCCATCGGTAGCCGATGCCGAACTCCCAGTGGTCGGCGGTCGCGAAGTGGGTCTTGAGGCAGGCACTGGCCAGCAGGCGCTTGCCGATGCGGTAGCGCATGCCGAGGCGCTGGTACACGGGCGCATCGTCGGGCGCAGGGGTGTACGCGTATGCGCCGAATTGGAAGAGCAACTCGCCGCGGCCCATGAGCAGCGATCCGCCGAAATGGGCACCTGCTTGGGTGAGTTCCGCACGACTCCTGTTATCGAGTGCGGGCAGCACCGTTGGCAGGTCGCCCTTATTGAACACATCGACGCCTCCGCCGAGCGTGCCTTTCCCCCCCACTCGCCAGCTGGCATGACCGCTGAGCGCATACACGCTGTGCTGCCCATTCAACGGTCGGCCGCTCTCGCTCATACCGAATGCCCCCACCACGCTGAACTCTCGGCGCTCGCGCTCATAGCCGCGAGTATCCGGTACGGTGCGTTGCGGAGCGGCTACGCCCAACGCGTACGATGCGCCCAAGGAGAGGCTGAGGAAGTTGAGTCCTAGGTTCGGCTGCTTCGCGCTGCCATTGCTCCAGTGATTGATGCCGAGGCCCAGCTGCGCGCCCAAGCGCTGCTCATCGTACCGCAGTTCGGGCATCAACTGCAGGGCGCCGTTGAAGCGCGAGCCGATGGCGATCTGCCGCGTGTTCTCCCGCCGATCATAGGGTTTGCTCACGTAGCCCAAGCCCCAGCCCACGCGCAGGCTGAGGGAGAGCCGATTCCCTCCGAGCAACGGCAGGCTCAGGTAGGGCGCCACGCCGATAGCCTCGCCGATGCGCGCTGCATTGGCCATGCGCGTGTGCAGCACCAGCACGCCATAGCGCGGGAGCCCGTAGCTCCGGTGCCAGGCCCTGTCGCCGTCCACGCGGCGCTCCGCGAAGAGCTCCGTGGCCCCCGCATGGCCCTCCACCAGGATCCACGCGGCAGGGCGGTGCGCCCAGAGGAAGCCGTAATGCCCCCGCGCGCCGATGCTCCAAGGCTGCTGGGCGCTTATTGGGGTGGTGGCGAGGGCGAGAATGCAAGCGGTGAAGAAGCGCACGCGGGCAAGTTATCCGAAGCGCATAGTGCCCGGCCCTCAGACCACCACCGGCTCATTCTGCGGGTACCGAACGCGGCCGAACTGCTTCATGTACAGGTCGTAGATGATGCCATCGGCGAGGCCCACCTTGGGCACGAAGACCTCGTCGATGTCGGCCAGGTCCATCACGCGCAGGAAGATGTCGGCGGCCGGGATGATCACGTCGGCGCGATCGGGGCGCAGGCGCAGCAGCTTCACGCGGTCCTCGAAGGAATGCGCCGCGATGCGGTCGCGCTGCTGCTGGATGTCGTGCTTCGAGAGCGGCTCGCCGAAGAGGTTGCCGTTCTCTTTGAAGATGCGGTTGATGTTGCCGCCCGTTCCCACGGCCATGAAGTGCCCGTGCTGCGCGCGCAACTCGTCGAGGAAGGCCTGCATCTCCACCCATGCGCTCAGCGGCACCTTGTTCTTCAGCATGCGCACGGTGCCGATGCGGAAGCTGGCGCTCTTCAAGCGCCTGCCATCCATCAGCCAGGTGAGTTCGGTGCTGCCGCCGCCCACATCGATGTACAGGTACGGCCGGTCCTTCAGCAGATCCTGCGTCCAGAACGTGTTGGTGATGAGGTCGGCCTCGAGCTTGCCGCTGATCGTCTCGATGTGAACGCCGCTCTCCATCTCCACACGGGTGAGCACCTCGTCCTTGTTCTCCGCTTCGCGCATGGCGCTGGTGGCGCAGCAGCGCATGTAGGCCACGCCGTACACCTCGGTGAGCAGGCGGAAGGCCTTCAGGCTCTTGATCAGGTAGTCCTGCTTCGCCACGGTGATGCTCCCGCCGCCGAACACGTCCTCGCCCAAGCGGATGGGCACGCGCACCAGCGTCTGCTTCTTGATCACCGGGTGATCATCGCGCTCGATCACCTCGCCCACCAGCAGGCGCACGGCGTTCGATCCGATGTCGATGGCGGCGTAGGTGAGGTCGCGATCCATGCGGCGAAGCTAGAGCCTCACCGCGCGATCACCAGCGGCCACGCGCGCCGAACTGAACCGAGCAGCGCGTGCACGGCATAGCTGCCGGAGCTCAGGGCGCTCACCTCGAGATGGCGCGTCCCAGCGGCACCGGGGAACGTGTGGCGCATCACTTCGCGCCCAGCCATATCCGTTATCGCGAGGTCCAACCTGTCCTGCGCGCCGCTCCATTCCAACTGCACCTGGTCTGCGGCAGGATTGGGCCACAGTCGCATCGCAGGGGCGCGACCCTGCTCGACCAAGCCGAGCGAGAGGCCGAGGTCGTAGCCGTGCCATGCGCCCAGCTCATACAGCCATACGCTCCCATTCGCGTACGACAGGCCGAATGAGGCACGCTGCGGTGCATCGAGCGGAAGCTGCGTACTGCCCACGTACTCCCAACTCGATCGGCTCACGTACAGCACCCTCCGATTCACATGGTCGTACAACGCAAGCTCCCGGCCTGGGCAGCCGATGTACATGACCGTGTTGCTGTTGATGCTCGCGGGAGTGACGGGCAACGCGCCAATGACATGCGAACTGATGAGCACATTGGTGGCGGCATTGTACCGGTAGATCGAACCTGCATTGTAATAGAGGATCTCATTGGCGTCCGTGTCGAGATCGCCAATGGATTGGTCATCGGGCTGGTTGCCCGTGAACAGCACGGTACCGGACCCAAGCGGCAAGCCTGTGCCGAGCGCCAGGGCCTGATTGAAGATGCCCATCGTGGAGTAGCCATTGCCGATGAGGAACGAGGTGGTCGGCTCCCACCACACGCCCCGGTAGTCGAAGCCGGACGCTACGGTTGCGGCGAGCGTGCCGTCCTCGTTGTAGGTGTCAAGCGGATAGCTCGAGTTGCCCGCATTCACGCTGTAGTAAAGGCCGAGCAGCGGGTTGAAGGCAAGGCCGGAGCGGTTCTCGGTGCCGCCGGGCTGGCCCA
>CAZFBP010000235.1:0-5392 GCA_964517255.1 uncultured Chryseobacterium sp. | reverse complement strand
GCTTGCGCTGATAGGATCTCATTTCCATGCGATAGGCCGTGTGGTCTGGATCAACGGGCAACCGCATGACCACATCGGTCATGCGATAAGGCACAACGACCACGTTGGTGTCGGTCACCAAGCGAGACGGTGCCCAGAAGCGCACGGCATGCGGACCCGATGGCAATTCCAATTCACGCACGCTCTGGGCCGGGCCGCCATCAACGCGCACCTTGAAGGACCCACCGGGATCAACCAGCAGCCGCAATTTGCCCGAGCCCTGCGCATGCGCCTGCATGCCAAGGGCGACGGTTACAAGGAGGCTCATAGCGCGGCGGTGTAGCATGACGATATGCGGTGGTTGGTGGCGGCCTGGTCCTGGATCAGCAGATCGAAATCGAAGCAGTAAGTCTGTCCCAACTGCACTTGGTTGTTCCGAATCAGCATCTGGCCGTTCGCAGCGCCGGTTGGCTCGCCCATGACGGTATCGGGAATGGTGTATTCGATCATGCGCACCGAGTAATCATTCACTGCGGTGACACGAGGATCGAATGAGAGGTAGATGCGCTGCTGGAACAGTGCTCCGGGCACCAGGGGGAATGTGATGGCCGAATCAACGGTCATGAACGACGCTCCCTGCCAGTCCGCATCGAACGGATTGGTGTTGAGCGATGCGATATCCACATCGTGCTTCGCGCATGCGGCGAGCAGGATCAAGGCGAATGGGATGAGTCGTTTCATCGCAGCGGAATTCGCAGTGTGGCGTAAAGGCCGAAGCCGTTCGTCTCCGACCAAGCCATGGCATCGAAGCGCACCTTCTCGCGGTCCTCGTACACGGGATCCTCGATGCGCGCGGCTTTGATGTAGCCGTATACCGTGGCCGCCGCGCCGAGCACCGTTGCGCCCGTCCAGAGTGTGGTGCTCCGATGGGCCTTGTCCAGATCGGTTTGGCGTGCTGGAATCTCGGTGGTCTTCAAGTTCTCGATTGCCATTGGATTCCGCTCGGTGCTGTAACTGTCTTCAGCAGTACGCAACGCTTCATCGGCATCCTTGCGCTTCTTGTTGGCACTCACAGCGAGCACGACCGATGCAGCGGTGATCAGGATCGGCACGCCCCGATACGCCAAGCGATTGTACCCATTGTTCTTGAGCATCTGGTCATGTGCCCGGTATTCCGCCGGCACGGGCAGCAATTTGCGGAAGGTGATCACGGAATCGGCGATCACGTTAATCGTGGTATCGACGATGCTTCGGTTCGGCGCCCAGAACACGAAGCGGTGCGGGCCCGGCGGCAGCATCACGCCCGGATTCGAGAGGCGCTCCTTGCCATCGAGGATGTACTGGAGACCCTGCTGGGGCTGCACCGCAAGGCGCACCTCTCCTTTCCCCTGCGCCACCGCGCCTTGCGAGCAGGCGAGCGCGACGGCCAGGGGAAAAAGCGCACGCGCGCCGTGACCCGCGCCCCACGCGCACATGCCCGCATGGGCAAATGCCCACATGCTCTCGGCAGCTATGTGCGTAGCAGGGTTCATGCCTCCTCCTCCACTTCCTCCAGTTTCCGTGCGATCACCTTCACGGGGTCGATGGCCTGCTCATGCACCAGGTCCTTCTCCACCTTCAGGTTGCCGATGATGAATTCCTGGCGCTCGGGCGTGTTCTTGCCCATGTAGAAATCGAGGAGCTCATGCACGCTGGCATCCTTGGTGATCATCACCGGCTCCAGGCGGATGTCCTCGCCGATGAAGTGCTTGAACTCATCGGGGCTGATCTCGCCCAGGCCCTTGAAGCGCGTGATCTCCGCAGTCTTGCCCAGCTTGAGTATGGCGCGCTGGCGCTCCTCGTCGCTGTAGCAATAGATCGTCTCCTTCTTGTTGCGCACGCGGAAGAGCGGCGTTTGCAGGATGTACAGGTGATCGTTCTTCACCACTTCGGGGAAGAACTGGAGGAAGAAGGTCATCAGCAGCAGGCGGATGTGCATGCCATCCACATCGGCATCGGTGGCGATCACGATGCGGTTGTAGCGCAGGCTGTCCATGCCGTCCTCGATATCGAGCGCGGACTGCACCAGGTTGAACTCCTCGTTCTCGTACACCACTTTCTTGGTGAGGCCGTAGCAGTTGAGCGGCTTGCCCTTCAGCGAGAAAACGGCCTGCGTCTCCACATCGCGGCTCTTGGTGATGCTGCCGCTGGCGCTGTCGCCCTCGGTGATGAAGAGCGTGCTCTGCAGCTTGCGCGGATCGTTCTTGGAATCGCTGAGGTGGATGCGGCAATCGCGCAATTTGCGGTTGTGGAGGCTGGCCTTCTTGGCGCGCTCCCGTGCCAGCTTGCGGATGCCGGTGAGCTCCTTGCGCTCGCGCTCGTTCTGCTGGATGCGGTCGAGCAGGACCTGCGCCACTTCCGGGTGCTTGTGCAGGTAGTTGTCGAGCTCGCGGCCGATGAAGTCGCCCACGAAGGAGCGCATGCTCTGGCCGCCGGGCTCGATCTCGAGGCTGCCGAGCTTGGTCTTGGTCTGGCTCTCGAACACCGGCTCGATCACCTTCACGGCGATGGCCGCCACGATGCCGGTGCGGACATCGCCCGCCTCCCAGTCCTTCTTGAAGAAGTCCTTCACGGTCTTGGCCACTGCTTCGCGGAAAGCGCCCTGGTGCGTGCCGCCCTGCGTGGTGTGCTGGCCGTTCACGAAGCTGTAGTAGTCCTCGCCGTAGTGGTTGGCGTGGGTGATGGCCACCTCGATATCGTCGCCGCGCAGGTGGATGATCGGGTAGAGCGGCTCACCGTCCATGCGCTCCACCAGCAGGTCCTTGAGGCCATCCTTGCTCTGGTACCTGGTGCCGTTGCAGAAGATGGCCAGGCCGGTGTTCAGGTAGCAGTAGTTGCGCAGCAGCCGCTCGATGTGCGGATCGCGGTACTGGAAGCTACGGAACATCTGCTCGTCGGGCTCGAAGACCACGCGCGTGCCATTGGGCTCGTCGGTCTTCACCGCCTTGTTGTTCTTGCGCAGCACGCCGCGGTCGAATTCGGCGCGCATGAGCTCGCCATCGCGCACGCTCTCGATCTTGAAGTAGCTGCTGAGGGCATTCACCGCCTTGGTCCCCACGCCATTGAGTCCGACGCTTTTCTTGAAGGCCTTGCTATCGTACTTGGCGCCCGTGTTGATCTTGCTCACCACATCGACCACCTTGCCCAACGGAACGCCACGGCCGTAATCGCGCACGGTCACGCGTGCGCCCTCGATGGTGATGTCCACTTTCTTGCCGTGGCCCATCACATACTCGTCGATGCAATTGTCCAGTACCTCTTTCAACAGGATGTAGATGCCATCATCGTACGCGCTGCCATCGCCCAATTTGCCGATGTACATGCCTGGACGCATGCGGATGTGCTCCTTCCAGTTGAGGGAGCGGATATGCTCTTCGGAATAGTTCGTCGCGCTCATCTTCAGGGTGCGGAAACCGGCGATGGGCGCGGGTTCCAGCGATGGGCCGAAAGTAGCCCGCCATGCAGGCGGCCAAGGGCCGTTGAAAACTTCCGTTTTCCACGATCCAGAGGGGTTTTCAACCCTGCGCCCGGGCGCTGTCAATGCCCCGGTCCGCTCACCACGGCGGTCAGCACGGCTCGGCCGCCGGGCCATTCGGCCACCACCCGGTAAAGGCCCGCAGAGAGGCGGCCCGTTTCAATCCACAGGGGAAGCGCGCCGCTCCGGGTCATGCAGGTTCGGCCCAGCGGGTCCAGCACGCGCAAGGCGATGGTCCCGGCAGCACTGCCCTGCATGGAGAAACCCCCTGCCGCTTCCACCAGCCGGAGGTCACTGTCCGGTGCTTCGACCCGAGACGAAGCCATGAGCATGCCGCCGCATTCGGCGTTCAGGCCGATGTAGGCCAGTTCTGCTTCCGGCCCGAGCGGCAGGAGCAACAGGTTGCTGGCCTCCCAGGGATCGTTCAGCAGGTCGAAGAAGCGCTCTTGCCCATTGTCCAGCGAGATCAGCTTCCACCGCTCGTTGCGTATGGCCGAGCCGATCACGGCCTGCGACACATCGGTGTACAAGCAGCTTCGCACCGACAACCCGCTTTGGCTCAGCATGGGCACCAGGCTGCGGCTGTCGTGGTAGCTCGGGAGCGATTGGCCGGTGAGCTCCACGATCGTGGTGAACAGATCAGTGCCGTTCACCAAGGCTTCCTCGCGCTCACCGGCACGCGTGACCCCGGGACCCGCGATCACCAGCGGCACGCGCACGCCGCCCTCGAAGAGCGTTCCCTTCGCGTGGTTCTGCACGTAGGGCGCCTGGATCACATCGATATCGGTGCCGTTGTCGCCCATGAAGATCACCACCGTGCTGGCCGCCTCGCCGGGCGGAAGCGCGGCCAGGAGCCTTCCGACCTCGTGATCCACGCTCTCGCACATGGCCAGGTAGTAAGGCAGCGGGTTGGCGTTGATGCTGGCCGCATCGGTGGGCAGCGCGCCCTGGCTGTGCATGTCCAGGGGCGGCAGGTGCAGCGGCGTGTGCGGCGCGTTGTAGGCCAGCCAGCAGAACCACGGCTGAGTCTGCTGGCCGATCCAATCAACGGCCAGATCGGTGAGTTTGGTGGTGATGTACTCCGACGACAGGTTCGTAGTGCCGTTGATGGTGAGCGGCCAGTTGCTGTAATTGCTCACGGCACCGGAAAGCAGGCCCGCGTAGTGCGGTATGCCCATGGCATTCGGATAGGCCGGGTCAGGCGACGAGCCGCCCAGGTGCCATTTGCCGATGATCGATGTGGCATATCCGCTGTTCACATCGTCGAGGTAGCGGTGCAGGGTGACCTCATCGGAAGGCAGCAACGACAGATCGCCCGGATTGAGCACACCGGTGCGGAAGCCATAGCGGCCGGTGATCACCGTGGAGCGCGTGGGCGAGCAGAGCGGATTGGCCCAGACGTTATCGAAGGTGAGCCCGGCGGCCATGAGCGCTTCGAGGTTGGGCATCACGGCTTTCTGCGGCCCTGGCATGTACCCGGGCGCGGGGTCCAGGCCCATGTCGTCGGCGATGACGAGCAGGATGTTGGGCTGGGCTTGAGCGGCCAACGCGGCGGCGATTGCCAGCGCGCTGAGAGTCAGTCGAATCATGCGTGGTGTGACATTCATCGCGGGGCGAAGTTCCATCATCGGCACCGAGTAAGCCTTCGAGCCACCGACCCTCAATCGACCTTCCGCCTATATTGGCCAGCCTCCCGGACACAGCCAAAGGACCGGAATCACATAACCTCATCCCGCGCATGACCTCCAACACGGCCGCTGCAACGCAGAAGCACCCCAAGGGCCTTTACCTCCTCTTCTTCACCGAGATGTGGGAGCGATTCGGCTTCTACCTCATGCTGGGGATCCTCTACCTCTACATGACCGACAACCTCAAGGGCGGCCTCGGTTTCACGGAGGG
>CAZFBP010000234.1:0-5417 GCA_964517255.1 uncultured Chryseobacterium sp. | reverse complement strand
GCGATGACCGGCTGCGCCGGAAAGGCGGGCTGGAACCAACTCGAGCGTGTTGCCCACGAACTTGTAAAGCTGCGGCAGGTCGAACGAGATGACCTCGCGGCCGCTCTTGGCCAATTCCTCTTCCAGTTCCTGCCGCTCCGCTGGGTACGGCATGGCCTCGAAACAGACCAAGGCCCACTTCGCACCGAGGCTCATGACCACATTGGTGTGGTAGATGGGCGCGCCGTTGAGCCGGCCGTCCATGGTTGCGGTGAAGGCGATGGGCGTGTAACCCAGTTGCTCGCACCACGCTTCCACGGCGCGCTCGCTGGTGCGCGGCGAAAGGCAGGCGAATGCACGGCGCTTGATGCGGTCGAGCACCAGGCTGCCGGTGCCTTCGAGGATGAGTCCGTGATGCTCCCAGCCGCTGAAGTCGAGTGTCTGCCGCACGGCGAAGCCTTCGACCTCCAGTACCCGTGCCAGATCGGGATCGCGCTCGGCGCGGCGGCTGGGCGTGAGCATCGGATAAAGCACCAGCGAGCCATCGGCGTGCGTGCTGAACCAGTTGTTCGGGAAAACGGCGTTGGGCGCTTTCGGATCAAAGGGGTCCAGCACCGTGAAGCCGATGCCGCATTGGCGCAGGGCCTCGATCAACGCGTCGAACTCCTCAGCGGCGGAGCGGCGCGCATCATCCACCGGGACGCGCTGCTGGAATTCGTTGCTGGCAGCGGTCTCCGGGTCATAGCCGAAGCCGGTGGGGCGGATGAGGATGACGGAGGAGGCGGACTGGCTCACCTAGCTCTCAGGATCGGGAACAGCGGTTCCAGAATGCTCAAGGTCGCTTCGGCCATGGCGTTGCCGGTATCGAGCGCCGGGTTGATCTCCACCACATCGAGCGTGGCGGTCTTCGGGTCGGCGCAGAAGCCGCTGAGCAGCGCGCGGGCTTCTTCCAGGTTCAGCCCGTTCGGCACCGGAGTGCCCGTGCCCACCGAAATGCTCGGATCCAAACTGTCCACATCGAAGCTGATGTGCAATCGCTGGCATGCGGCGAGATGGGCCAGGGTCTCCTTCACAGCGGTGTCGGCGCCTTTCTTCCGCAGTTGCTCCACGGTGATCACCTTGATGCCGTGCTCCTTGATGATGGCCTCCTCTTCGGGCTCGTAATCGCGCAGGGCGATGAAGACCAGATCCGTTGGTGCGAGCTTGGGGCCGTGGGTGCCAATCTTCCGGAGACGGTCCCAGGTGTCCATGGTGTACACGCGCGGGCGGTTGCGACCCTTCTTCTCAATCTGCATGAGCATGGCCAGTGGCATCCCATGCACGTTGCCGCTGGGGGTCGTCCATGGGCTGTGTAAATCTGCATGCGCATCAATCCACACCACACCGAGCCGCTGATCGGGGAAGGCCATCTTGGTGCCTGAGACCGAGCCGATGGCGATGGAATGGTCGCCGCCGACCACGATGGGGAAGACACTGTTGCGCAGGTACTTGTACACCTCGTAGGCCAGATCGCTCTCGAAGCGGATGAGTCCATCGATGTGGTGGGCGTTGGGGCTGCGGTCGTCCTCATAAAGCACGTCGTTCTCATCGCGCAGGATGCTCTCCTCGGCATGGCCGAAGAGCTCGCTGCCCAGCTTCCATGCCGCAACCCGCAAGGCCGCCATGCCCATGCTGGTGCCACGGGTGCCGGCCCCGATCTCCGAGGCCGCCTCGATCAGTCGCAATTCCATTCAGGTACCGCCGAGGGCAATTGGCCGCAGCGACGCGCCGAAGGTAATCGGGGCCTCCGGGGCCGCTTCCCAAGGTGCAACCCAAGGCATTCATCGGACGTAGGAGGCGGACCGTCGAACCATTGCCATGAACCATCGCCACCTCCTGCTCCTCCCTGGCCTCGCCCTGCTCTTCCACGGCTGCGACAGCAGCTTGCTGCAATCGCGCATCTCGGAAGGCACCATCGAGTACGCCCTGAGCTTCCCCAGCTACGACCCCAACGGCTTGATGGCCGGCATGCTTCCCGAGAAGACCATCCTCAGCTTCACCGAGGACAAGCAGGTGGCCGAGGTGAGCGCGGGCATGGGCCTGTTCCGCACGCTGATGCTCGCCGACAACGAGCATAAACAGATGGACTACCACATGAGCATGATGGGCAAGCGCATCGTGAGCCACTTGAAGCCACGCGACATGGAGCTCTTCAACCAGGATTACGGCATGCCCACGATCCTCTACACCGGCGACGTGGACACCATAGCGGGCTATCCCTGCCACAAGGCGCTGGCGGTATTCGACCGCATGAACCAGCCGGAGATCGAACTCTGGTACACCGACCGCATCGCCATCAACGACCCCAATTGGTTCAACCCCTTCACCGAGGTGCCCGGCATGCTGCTGCGCTACGAGGTGGTGCAGAACGGCATCCGCATGAAGCTCGATGCCGTGAGCGTGACGCCTGGCAAGGTGGATGAATCCAAGTTCCAGCCCAAGGGCGACTACCAAGCGGTCTCCGCCGATGTGCTCCATTACGAGCTCGGCGAGGTGATGGGGACCTTCTCGATGTAGCGTCCTGCCGACGTCCCATCGGCAGTGGAGGCTCAGCGCGGCAGCGCGGGGCCCCCTGCCCGCTCTCCACGCCGCCCTGTTGATACTACCGCCCCAAGCCAGGCCGTTCCCCCAAGGCACCTGCGGACCTTCGACGCTGCCTAGCGCCCGTGCGCGGGTCTTACGTGCACCCCACCTTGGCCACCGAGAAACGCAACCGCCTCCGCGAGGAGGCTCCCGAAGAGGAGACCACCGAGGCCTCAGAGCCCAAGAAGCGCCGGCCGCGCAAGAGCGCAGAGGCCTTCCCTGGACGCTGGGCACGCTTCCGTGCTCTCATCGCCGATGAGCGGACGCACAAGGTCTTCGGCATGGGGCTCGTGCTGGGCGGCCTCTTCCTGCTCACCGCTTTCGTGAGCTTCCTCTTCACCTGGCGCGTGGACCAGGACCTGATGAGCCGCGGCTGGTGGGATATCCTCCGTACCGACGTCGCTGCCGAGAACTGGTTAGGCAAGGTCGGCGCCATCTGCGCGCATCGTTTCATCCACGTGTGGTTCGGCCTGGCGGCGTTCGCGCTGCCGGTGTGGAGCTTCATGGCCGGTGTGCGCATCGTTCTGGGTACCTGGCTGCTCCCTGCGCGCCGCACCCTCGGTTGGACCGCCATGGCGCTCTTCTGGGTGCCCGCGCTCTTCGGCTTCTTCTTCCGTGGTGAGTACAGCTTCCTCGGCGGCGGCCTAGGCGTGGTGATCACGCGCCACCTCACCACGCTGCTCGGCGAGTTCGGCGCGGGCGCGTTGCTCGTGTTCTCAGCGGCGGCCTTCACAGTGTTCACCTTCAACCTGCCATTCGGCTGGGTCAGGGCGCTCTTCGCGAAGAAGGAAGCGGAGCCGGTGGCTGAGGTGGCCACGCCCGATCCCGAAGGATGGACACGCCCCGGCGTACGGATGAAAGAGGGGCGGAAAGCGGAAGAGGTTGAGCGGTTGCGGGTTGATGAGTTGGAGGTCGCTGCCGCACCGCAAGAGCTTGAACTGGAGGTGAACGCTGCCGAAGAAGAAGAGGCCATTGAAGAACCACGATCGCTCGAACTCGAGAACACGCCGATGGAAGTGGTGGAGCCGGTGCTCTCGCCCGTGATCAGCAGCGCGGAAGACTTGAACGGCGACCTCAACGGCATGAGCGTGACGGCCAGGACCGATGAGGCCGTGCTCACCGAGGAGCAGATCGAAGCCAAGCTCGCGGAGTTCGGCGAGTACGACCCGAAGCTGGACCTCAGCAGCTACGAGCCTCCCCCGCTCGACCTGCTGGTGGATCACGGCAGCGGCGAGATCACTGTGACGAAGGAGGAACTGGAGATGAACAAGGACCGCATCGTGGAAACGCTCGGTCACTACAACATCGCCATCGCGAAGATCAAGGCCACCATCGGCCCTACTGTGACGCTGTACGAGATCGTGCCGGAGGCCGGCGTGCGCATCAGCAAGATCAAGAACCTCGAGGACGACATCGCCCTCAGCCTCGCCGCGCTGGGCATCCGCATCATCGCGCCGATCCCCGGCAAAGGCACCATCGGCATCGAAGTGCCCAACAGCAAGCCGCAGGTAGTGGGCATGCGCGCCGTGGTGGCCAGCGAGAAATTCCAGAACAGCACGGCTGATCTGCCCATCGTGCTCGGCAAGACCATCAGCAACGAGACCTTCGTCACCGACCTGGCCAAGATGCCGCACTTGCTCATGGCAGGCGCCACGGGTCAGGGCAAGTCCGTGGGCTTGAACGCCATCCTCGTTTCGCTGCTCTACAAGAAGCACCCGAGCCAGATCAAGTTCGTGCTCGTGGATCCGAAGAAGGTGGAGCTCACCCTCTTCAACAAGATCGAGCGCCACTTCCTCGCCAAGCTGCCCGGCGATGGCGAGGCCATCATCACCGACACCAAGAAGGTGGTGGCCACGCTCAACAGCCTGTGCATCGAGATGGACGTGCGCTACGAGCTGCTGAAGGATGCGCAGGTGCGCAACATCAAGGAGTACAACGCCAAGTTCATCAGCCGCCGCCTCAACCCGGAGAACGGCCACCGCTACCTCCCCTACATCGTGCTCGTGGTCGATGAGTTCGCCGACCTGATCATGACCGCGGGCCGCGAGGTGGAAACGCCCATCGCGCGCCTGGCGCAACTGGCGCGCGCCGTCGGCATCCACCTCATCATCGCCACGCAGCGCCCCAGCGTCAACATCATCACCGGCACCATCAAGGCCAACTTCCCGGCGCGCATCGCCTTCCGTGTCACGAGCAAGATCGACAGCCGCACCATCCTCGATACCGGCGGTGCCGACCAGCTGATCGGTCGCGGCGACATGTTGCTGAGCACCGGCAACGACCTCATCCGCATCCAGTGCGCCTTCGTGGATACGCCCGAGGTGGACGAGATCACGGCCTTCATCGGCAACCAGCGCGGCTACCCCGATGCCCTGCTCCTGCCCGAGCCGCCCATGGAAGAAGGCGAAGGCGGTGGCGATCTGGACGACGGCGAGCGCGACAGCCTATTCGAGGAAGCCGCACGCCTGGTGGTGCAAACGCAGCAAGGCAGCACCTCGCTCATCCAACGCAAGCTCAAGCTTGGTTACAACCGCGCGGGCCGCATCGTGGACCAACTGGAGAGCGCCGGCATCCTCGGCGCCTTCGAGGGCAGCAAAGCGCGGCGCGTGCTGATCAACAACGAGGCCGCGCTGGCAGCGCACCTGAATAATGGCGTGGCGGCAGGGCCGGGGGTGGGAGGATTCTGATCTCATTAGTCTTGAAGGGCCATGGACTACTCACGTATCATTGTAAGCTCCCCCAGATCAAGTGCGCGGGTGTCATCCAAGCCCTCAGGCCTGCTTCGCTCATCCGCCCGCCTTGCTCCGCCAATGTCT
>CAZFBP010000233.1:0-5426 GCA_964517255.1 uncultured Chryseobacterium sp. | reverse complement strand
GGGCCTTGGGCATCTCATCCATGGCGATGCCGCGCTTCCACAGCTTTGGGAACTCCGGGTGGAAGAGGTCCACTTGGAGGCTCGCTTCGCGGATGGCTTCCGGCCCGCGCGACGTGCCGCCGCCGTAGCTCGTGGTCACCTCCCACGGCACGGGCACCAGCACGATGTCCGCTTCCTCGCAGGTGAAGGGCAGCCCATAGACCTGCGCGTTGGGATCGCCGGGGCTGTTGGGGTCGAAGGATCGGATCTTGCTGGCCTTGCTCATGGGCGCAAGGTAGGATCGCCTCAGCGCAGGCGGTCCGCGCTGCGCACCAGCGATTCGTCCTTGCGAATGGCACGCTCCGCGAGGAAGACGAGCACCATGCCCACGATGGGCAGGAAGAAGCCCGGCAGGAGAACGTAGCCGATCTGTTCTCCTTGCTCCAGGTAGGCGGCCACGGATCGGTGCGTGATCCACAGCCCCACCATGAGCGTGGCACCGATGAGTTGGCTGTACCGCGCCAACCGGGCCTGCCTGCTCCGGTTGCGGTAGAGGAAGACCAGCGCGAGCCACAAGCCGCCGAGCACTGCGGCGAGCACCTGCAGCGGCATCTGGTAGCGGACATCCTGCACGGGCGCGCCATCGGCGAGCTCCACACCGGCGAGCATCATGATAAGGCGCTGCTGATCGGCGCGATCATAGGCTACGAGCGGCACGGCGAAGAGCAGCAGAACGGCGGCTGCGGCGAGGGCGAGCATGACGGATTGGATGCGCTGGATCATGCGGATGCTTGGCGCGCAAAGATGCCGGGAAGGGGGCTTGCGCGAACGGTTATTCCGCTTAGGTTTGCCCCGTACTACATGCACGGGTGCCGGTCGGCATCTGTTCCCCAACTGGAAATCTTACTGGAACTCAAGGGGCCCTGAAGGGCCGCGAACGGCCGCAACGCGCGCCGCACACAATCCCACATCCGGATCATGCACGACCATGAATCGCTCAGCGCGAAGAAGATCGCCGAGCTGAAGGACATCGCCAAGGAGCTTGGCCTGAAGAAGACGGAGACGCTCAAGAAGCAGGACCTGATCGCGAAGATCCTGGAGGCCCAGGCGGCCAAGGGCGGCGCCAAGTCCATCGCGCCTTCGTTCCGAGGCGACGATCAGGACCTCACCGACCTGGCCAATTCGGACGAGCAGGTCGTGGAGGAAGAGCCCGACACGGAAGAGGCATCACCTGAGGAGACGGATGACGACGAGGAGGACGGGGACGAGGGCGACGAGGAGGAGGGCGATGAGGAGGAGGACGACGAGGACAATGACGCTGCGCCAACCCAACGCGCTGCGACCGCGCCCGATCCTGCCCCCTCCGCGCCAGCATCGACCGAAGGCGGCCCCGCGCAGAAATCGAATCGGGAGCTGCGCGAAGAGCGCTGGCGCGAGCGCCGCGAGCGCATGCGCGGCGAACGGCAGCAGGGCGGCGAGCAGCGCCCGCCCCAGGAAGCGCGGCCCGATCAGGGCGACCGCCCGCGTGAGGAACGCCGCGACGACCGCAGGGACCAGCGGCAGGACCGGCCGCAAGGCAACGGCGATGGTCAGCGCAACGACCAGCACCGGCCCGACCGGCCCTTCCAGCCCCAGCGCGAGCAGATCGCCTTCGATGCCTTCGTGGATTGCGAGGGCGTGCTGGAGGTGATGCCCGAGGGCTACGGCTTCCTGCGCAGCAGCGATTACAACTACCTCGCCTCGCCCGATGACGTGTACGTGACGCAGCAGATGATCAAGCAGTACGGCTTGAAGCTGGGCGACACCGTGAGCGGCTTCGTGCGCCCGCCGCGCGAGGGCGACAAGTTCTTCCCGCTGGTGAAGATCGACCGCATCAACGGCCGCGATCCCGAATGGGTGCGCGACCGGGTGCCCTTCAAGTTCCTCACGCCGCTCTTCCCCGACGAGAAATTCAACCTCGTGGCCAAGGACTCCACCATCAGCATGCGCGTGGTTGACCTCTTCTCCCCCATCGGCAAAGGCCAGCGCGGCCTCATCGTGGCGCAGCCCAAGACCGGCAAGACCGTGCTGCTGAAGGAAGTGGCCAACGCCATCGCCGCCAATCACCCGGAGTCATACCTGATCGTCCTGCTCATCGATGAGCGCCCCGAGGAAGTGACCGACATGGCGCGGAGCGTGAAGGCCGAGGTGATCGCCAGCACCTTCGACGAGCCCGCCTCGCGCCACGTGCAGGTGGCGGGCATCGTGCTGGAGAAGGCCAAGGCCCTCACCGAGTGCGGCCACGACGTGGTGATCCTGCTCGACTCCATCACGCGATTGGCCCGCGCCTACAACACCGTGCAGCCCGCCAGCGGCAAGATCCTCAGCGGCGGCGTGGATGCCAACGCCCTGCAGAAGCCCAAGCGCTTCTTCGGCGCGGCGCGGAAGATCGAGAACGGCGGCTCGCTCACCATCCTGGCCACCGCGCTGGTGGAGACCGGCAGCAAGATGGACGAGGTGATCTTCGAAGAGTTCAAGGGCACCGGCAACATGGAGCTCCAGCTCGACCGCAAGATCTCCAACCGCCGCATCTTCCCCGCGATCGACATCCTGAGCTCCGGCACGCGCCGCGACGACCTGCTGCACGGCAAGGAAGTGCTGCAGCGCACCTGGATCCTGCGCAAGCACCTGGCCGACATGAACAGCGTGGAGGCCATGGAATTCGTGAAGAAGCACATGGAGGGCACGAGGAGCAATGAGGAGTTCCTGGTGTCGATGAATGGGTGACGCGCAGGTTGAAGGCTGGAAGTTGAATATGGTTGAGGGTTGAAATGCCGCTCGCGATCCTGATAGCATTTATGGTCATCGCGCTGCGGCTGATCCTGCACGCCATCGAGGCGCCGCCCACCGGCACGGACTTCATGCTCGTGCATTTCCTGGCCATCGCCACCATCGTGTTCTTCACCGGCGTCGGCCTGCTCCGGAAAGACCGATCGGCTGGCTTCCCGGCCTTGGTGCGCGAGGGATTCAAGGGCGCAGCGGTGTACTCCCTGCTCCTGCTCGCCTTCCTCTGGATCTACTTCACCTGGATCGAGACGGATTCCTTCGATCGGCGCATCGAGGAGCTCGTGTTCCGCGCGGTGGAGGAAGGCGCTCAGGAAGGCGAGGCGCGGCGCCGCTTCTCCGGCTTCTTCACGCCCTTCAACTATGCCAGCATGTCGTTCTTCGCGCTGCTGGCCATCAGCCTCTTCAACGCGCTGCTCCTCGGGGCCATGCACCACAAGCTCCTGCGCCGCGTCATGCGGTGAAGGCCTCGCTCAACGCCTGAAGGTCGAGGCCGCCGAAATTGCCGCTGCTCATCATCAGCAGCACGGCCCCTTCGGGGGGCAGACGCTCTCCACCGCCGATTCCCTTGCGCACCTCGCCCATCACGGCAATGGGATCATTGTGCACGATGAGGTCCTCGCGCGCGAAGGCACGCTTCACGCGCTCGATCGGTATCGGTGGAAGCTTCTTGAGCTGCACGGCGTGCGGGTCGTAGAAGACGATGGCGCTGTCGGCGGCGTCCATGCACCCGGCGTACTGGTCGATGAAGCCCTCGCTGAGGCTGCTGTACGTGTGCAGCTCCATGCAGGCCACCAGGCGGCGCTGCGGGAATTGCTCGCGTACGGCATCGAGGGTCGCCTTCAACTTGCTGGGTGAATGGGCGAAGTCCTTGAAGACCACGCGCCCTGGCACCTCGGCGAGCTTCTCCAAGCGCTTGGCCGCACCATGAAAAGTGCCGATGGCTGAGTAGAATTCCTTGTCGCCAATGCCGAGCAGGTGGCACACATGCCGCGCGCCTTCGAGGTTCTGCAGGTTGTGCCTGCCGAAGACCTGCAAGGGGACGTCGCCATGCGCGGTCTCCAGGATCGTGATGCCATCGACGATGCGGTGCTTCGGAATGCCATACGGAATGCGCGTCGCCTCCACCTCCTTCTCCTCCGCCAACGTCTTCACTTCGGCATCCTCCGCGCAGTGCACCAATTTGCCGCCCGGCTCGATGCACGCGATGAACCTGCGGAATTGATCCACGTAGCTCTCGAAGGTCTTGAAGACATTGACGTGGTCCCACGCGATGCCGCTGATGAGCGCGATGTCCGGCTTGTACAGATGGAACTTCGGCACTTGGTCGAGCGCTGATGCCAGGTACTCATCGCCCTCAATGATGGCCACGCTGCTGGTCTCGCTGAGCTTCACCATGCAGTCGAAGCCGTCGAGCTGCGCGCCCACGAGGTAGTCGAACTCCACCTTCGCCTGGCGCAGCACGTGCACGACCATGCTCGTGATGGTGGTCTTGCCATGGCTACCGCCGATCACCACGCGGGTCTTGCCCTTGGTGCGCTCATAGAAGTACGAGGGATAGCTGAAGACGGGGATGCCCAGCTCCTGCGCGCGCTTCAGCTCGGGGTTGTCGATGCGCGCATGCATCCCCAGGATGACGGCATCGATGTCCTTGGTGATGTCCTCCGGATGCCAGCCGAGCTTGTCGGGCAGAAGGCCCAATCGATCCAAGCGGCTGCGGCTGGGCTCGAAGATCTCATCGTCGCTGCCGGTCACGTCGAAGCTCTGGCGATGCAGCGCGATGGCCAGGTTGTGCATGGCGCTGCCGCCGATGGCGATGAAATGGACGCGCTTCATGGGAGCAAATGTGCGCATGGGCTCACAGCGCCAAGACCCCAGCGCGATCAAGCTGTGAACCCGCAACTGTCAATCCGGCCCAAAGCATCAATCGCCTGCTTTGCGCCACTGAACGCGCCTTACCTGATGCGCGCTCATTACTACACGACCGAATACCGCGACGAGACCTTGGAGAAGGTGGTTCGATCACTGGTAGATCATTCCTTCACTATGCTTCACACGCGTCGTATGAACTACGCGGTCATGAAGGACGGTGAAATGCGCTTGCGCGGCTCCTTCATGCGTGCCCGTGGTTCCTTCACTATCAATTCATCGGGCAGCGATGCGCGAATCACTATCTCTTCAGTCGAACGCTGCTCATCTATCCGGTAGGACTCCTGTTCCTGCTTGGAGGAGCGCTACTCGGCGACTTCAAGGACGTGGGGCCAATCGGCATCGTTTGGGAGCGTATCCTGGCGGTAGGCATCGTGCTCTTTCCTGGGCTTCTCCTGTGGGGAATGGCAATTGCGCATCGCCACTCCTTCATCAAGAAGGTTGGGGCAGGCTTGAAACCGCGTCCAGTGAAGGGACACAGGCAGACTCCTTGATTGATGCACCGTCGAACGCGCTAAGGCTTCACTAGGACCACTTTGCCATTCTTCATCACGGCGATGGCCGTGCCATTGGCTTTGGCTTCCATCCGCGCGGCTTTGGCGGCACGGCACAAGGCGCGGCCAACCATTTCGGTGAACGCCTCTTGCGCCTTTGACTTCGCGGTCTTACTCATGCTTCTGCAGAATCAGCTTGGC
>CAZFBP010000232.1:0-5443 GCA_964517255.1 uncultured Chryseobacterium sp. | reverse complement strand
GCATGGCCTGGTGATCGGCATCATCGCGGGCGGCGATAGCGCCATCCGCAGAGCCGTTGAGTTCGCCGAGGATGACAGCGAGCAAGGCTGGATGGACCTGCAGGAGCATGCCATCGGAGCCAACGACACGGTGATCGGCATCGCCGCGAGCGGAGGCACGCCCTATGTGGTGGGCGCGTTGGAGCGTTGCAATGCGGCAGGCGTGCTCACCGGTTGCATCACGTGCAATCCTGGAAGCCCTGTCACCCTCGCGGCGAAGCACGCCATCGTGGCCGTGGTGGGGCCGGAGTACGTGACGGGCAGCACCCGCATGAAGAGCGGCACGGCGCAGAAGCTCATCCTGAACATGATCAGCACGGCCGTGATGATCAGGCTGGGCCGCGTGAAAGGGAACCGCATGGTGGACATGCAGCTCAGCAACAACAAGCTCATCGACCGAGGCACGCGCATGGTGATGGAAGGCTTGTCCATTGGCTACGAAGAGGCCAACGCACTGCTGAAGAAGCATGGCAGTGTCCGGAAAGCTATTGAGGGTAAAAGCTGAAAGAGGAAAGTTGAAAGCTGAAATGGAGAACCGTTAGCGCACATCTTTCACATTTCAGCTTTCCCATTTCATTCTTCGGCACCATGCATGACATCGAGCCCTTCTGGAACTGGCGCCACAAGTACGCGGCCGAAGAGGACGAGCGCTCGCCCTTCTTCGGCGAGGAGCACAGCGAGATCTACTTCACCCATGCGGTGTACGATCACCTGATCCATCCGCAGTGGGACAACTTCGGGAGCAGCACGCTCTACCTCAAACTGCTCTTCGCCGACTACGGGGACTGGTTCGCGATCATCGAGCTCATCGGCGAATGGAACGACCTGCTCCACAACGACGTGATGACCCTGAAGCGCAACGTCATCGAGCACCTCATCGGCCACGGCATCCGCAAGTTCATCCTCATCGGCGAGAATGTGCTCAACTTCCATGCGAGCGACGACGAGTACTACGCCGAATGGTTCGACGAGGTGAGCGACGCGGATGGATGGATCGCGCTGCTCAACTTCAGGCCGCACGTGCTCGATGACATCCAGCGCGCCGGCCTCGATCAGTACTTCCTTACCGGGCGCGGACTCAATGAACTGCGTTGGCGCGCCTACGGGCCCGATGAGCTCTTCACCATCGTGGACGACCTGGTGATGAAGCGGCTCGGCGCCTGACCTACCAGCCTCCGAGCTTCACCGTCATGCGCGCCGTGTAGTTGCGCAATGCATCGGGCGAGGTGAGCGGCAGGTCCAGGTCGCTGGTCCAGAGGTACGAGCCGCCAAGGCCGATGCGGAAGGCCTCCACCACGGTGATCTCCAGTTCAAGGCCTGGCTCGACTACGAAGAAGGCCTGCCCATCCGTACGATTGCGCTGGTTGCTGTTGCTGCCGCTGTTGGAGCGCGGGTAGCTGTACGAGACGCTGCCGATGCCCAGGATCACCGGGACCGAGAGGTGAACCGCATGCCCGCCGAGGATCAGCGGCTCCACGAGCAGGCCGCCGTAGCCGTAACGCAGCTCCAGCCCGCTCAGATCCTCGGTACGTGTCTCCAGGAGGTAGGCCGTGTAGGCGTCGTTCCTCACCGGGCTGCTGCTCCACGCGCCCGCGAGGCCCATGGCGAGCTTGTGCTCCAGCACGAAGGCGCCGGAGAAGCCCAGCAGCAGCACATCGGTGCCCATCACGTTGGTGAACTTCGGCGTGAAGCCCAGGTAGCCGCCCGTCACCGAGGAGCTGTCGTTGAAGAGCGCGCGCGGCTTGGGTTTGGCCTGCGCATGCGCAGCGATGGAAAATGCGGAGAGCAGCGTGAACGCCGTCAGACGGGAAGCGGACATGTTCATGCGGCCAAAATAGCGCTCACGACAGGCGCGCCTGCAGCAACCTCCACGCCACCTGATCAATGGGCAGGCTCACCGCATCCTCCGCGCGCAGGCCGAGCGACGCCCACCGGAACACCTCTTGGTCGCTGGCGCCGGCAATCCCTTCGAAGGGCTGCTTCACCACGCGGATCGCTTCGGCATCGGCCACACGGAAGGTGAAATAGACGCTCACCACTTGCAGCGGTGTGCTGTGGAAGGCGCTCTGCTGGAAGAAATCGGTGGTGTAGAAGTGCTCCACATCGAATGCCTCCACGCCGATCTCCTCGCGGATCTCGCGCACGATGCACTCCTTCAGCCCTTCGCCGTACTCAAGGCCGCCACCTGGGAACTTGGTGATGCGCTGCCCCTTGATCAGCTCATCGGCAACGAGCACGCTCGGCCGCGCACCGACGATGTGACGCACTAGCAGGCCGTACGCCCGGATGGTGAAACGTGGCTCGGCCATGCCTTCAGCTCAGCTTGCCCAGGTGGAAGGTGCGCACATGCTCATCGAGCGAATCGTCCGCCACTTCGCGCTTCATGAGTGTGATGTCGCCCACCGTCCGCTCCGCGCTGAAGCCCTCGGCAGACAGGGTGCCCCAGGCCGTCTCGAACTGCGCTGCCTTCAGCGGGCCTGCTATGAGCACCATGGGCGAAGGCAGCTCCACGCCCAGTTTTCGGATGCGCCGGTTGGCGCGCACGTGGTCGCCGAGCCGCTGCTGCAGGGCCAGCGCGCCGAGGCCCTCCACCTCCGCATGGATCAGCTTGCGGTCCGGGGAATGACGGATGCCGTTCGCGCGCAGGTGGAAGGAGGCTTGACCCGAGGAGCCGCGCGATACCGCATCGATGAGCGCGTTCTCATACTCCGGCGGCAGCTCGCTCTCGAGCAAGGTGATGCCGGGCAGCTGGTAGAAGCACTCGAAGGCACCGATGCGGTCGCGCAGCGCGTGGCGGCACTGCATCACCCAGGCCAGTGCATCGCTGGGCAGGTCGATGCTCACGCGGTAGCGGCACGTGTACACCAGTGAATCGAAGAGCGTGAGCGCGTCGGCGGCGGGCTTGCGCGGCATGCACCAAAGGAAGCAAGTCGCTTCGGCGCGCGCCCTCTCCGCCAGGCGGAACCGCCACAAGCGCGAAGTGGAAAACAAGACAACGGCCGGCGCGGCAGCCCCGCTAGATTCGTGCTCGTGAAGCGATCATGCTGGACCGTTGCATGCGCGCTGGCCGCGTTGACCAGCAGCCCGCAGTGGATTTGGGAGCAGCTTGCTGATTTCCCAGGAACGGCGCGGGATGATGCGGCGTCGTTCACGATTGACGGTATCATCTACGTGGGCACGGGCATGGAGGTGGGCTGGGGCCTCACCACCGATTGGTACGCGTTCGATGCCTCCACCGAATCCTGGAGCCCCATTGCCCCACTGCCCGCCACGCCGCGGCAGTACTGCGCCGCCTTCGCAGCCAATGGAAAGGGCTTCTTATTCGGCGGCATCGATGCGAACGGCGCATCGAATGAATTGTGGTGCTATGACCCGGTCCTTGACGAGTGGACCGAGAAGGCCCCTCTTCCATCTGAAGGCCGGTACGCTTGCGTGGCCATCGGCTACTGGAACACAGGTCAGGTCGCGACTGGCATGCTGGCCAGCGGGCAGCCCACGAACGAGCACTGGCTCTACAACGCCGATCTCGACCTCTGGACTTCATCGCAGCCAGTGCCCGGTCCTGCGCGGCATCGCGCCGCTGCCTTCGCCACCAATGCATTCGTGATCGCTGGCGGAGCGGATGCGGACGGCAATGCCTTGTCCGATGTCTGGCAGTACGAGATCATCTTCCCCACGGGCGAGTGGATGGCCGGCCCTGATCTGCCTGAACCGCGCTTGGGCGCCAAGGCTGTCTCACCGAATGGCCTGCTCATTGGCGGTGCGAGCGATGCATCCACCTTCCATGACGATGCGTGGAGGTTCGTCAACGGCACTTGGACGGCCCTGACGCCATTCGCGGGCGGAATCCGGCGCGGCGGCGCAAGTGGCGCGAACGCAGGTGCGGGAGGCACGGCCTACTTCGGTACGGGGCTGGGAAGCGGACTACAGCGTCATCGGGACTGGTGGGCATTGCGTGGTCCGATCAGGATCGAAGAGCACGACTCGACCCTCATCCAAGTCGCACCCAATCCTGCACAGGATGAATTGCGCGTTGCCTTCCAGATGGCTGGCACACGAGCATATCATGTGTTGGACGGATCCGGGCGCATTGTCCATGCCGGTTCCTGCGCCTCGGCCGATTTCATCGACATCTCCGCGCTGGTCGCTGGCCATTACATGCTTCAGCTCGTCAACGATCAGTCGTTCCGCGTGCCCTTCGTCAAGCTCCCCTGAATCTGACGGCCGTCATCGGCGTTACCTTCAACCCGCATCAACTTGCGGGCACATGGAAGCGCAACTGTTCTACAAAGAGCTCGGCCGGCTGCTCTACGCGATCGCTGCTGCCGATGGCAAGGTCTCGGACAAGGAGGTGCGCACGCTCAAGCGCATCGTGAGCGAGCAACTGGTGCCGCAGGAGGTGGCCACCGATCACTTCGGCACCGACCAGGCCTATGTCACCGAGTTCGAGTTCGAGGTGCTGGCCGATCGCGAGGCTTCCGTGCAGGGCGCCTTCGACTCCTTCATCGCCTATATGGCGCGCCATAAGCAAGACCTCAACGCCGGGCGCCGCGAGCTGATCTACCGCTGCGCCGATGCCGTGGCGCGCGCTTTCCACGGCGTGGGTCGCGCCGAGCTGCCGCTGCTGCGCGAGCTCCACAAGCACCTGCACTGAGCCGCCCGCTATCTTGGGCGCATGCCCATCGTTGACCTGCGCTCCGACACGGTGACACGGCCCACGCCCGCCATGCTCGAGGCCATGCTGCGCGCCCCGCTCGGCGATGATGTCTTCGGTGAGGACCCCACGGTGAACGCGTTGGAGGAGCGCATGGCCGCGCACTTCGGGCATGAGGCCGCGCTCTTCTGCCCCAGCGGCACCATGACCAACCAGATCGCCATCAACGTGCACACGCGCCCCGGCGATGAAGTGCTCTGCGAGGAAGGCGCGCACGTGTACCGCTACGAGGGCGGCGGCATGATGGCCAACAGCGGCTGCAGCGTGAAGCACCTGCCCGCCGATCGCGGCCGCTTCACCGCCGAGGCCGTGGCCGCCGCCGTGAACGACCGCAGCGCCGCTTACCTGGCGCACACCAAGCTGGTGGTGATCGAGAACACCGTGAATCGCGGCGGAGGCGCCATCTGGGACATCGAGGAAGCCAAGCGCGTGCGCGCGGCGTGCGATGCGCACGGCCTCGCGCTCCACTTGGATGGCGCCCGGCTCTTCAATGCCATGGCCGTGGATGGCAACGCGCCGAGAGATTGGGGCGCGCCGTTCCACAGCGTCTCCATCTGCCTCAGCAAGGGGCTGGGCGCGCCGGTGGGCAGCGTGCTCATCGGTTCATCGGCCCTCATCCATCAGGCGCGGCGCGTGCGCAAGCGCTTCGGCGGGGGCATGCGGCAGGCGGGCATTATCGCGGCGGCCGGG
>CAZFBP010000231.1:0-5447 GCA_964517255.1 uncultured Chryseobacterium sp. | reverse complement strand
ACCGTCCAGGCCATACCCGCCGCAGTTACACCGCCACCACAACCGGTCGCAGCCGCGCGCCGGCCTAAGACAGGCCTGATCGTGCTGGGCGTCCTGGGCCTGGTGTTGATCACCATTGTTTTTCTGGGCGGGCTGGCAGTCATCTGGTACCTGACCGCCAATGATGACCCGGCCGAATCCCCGGTTGCTTCCCAGCCGACGCGACTGGTGACACAACCTCCCACAATTGTCGTCCATCAGGCCCCGCTCACCAGCAGCACGGTGTGCGACAGCGTGGTAGTGTGCGTTGGCGAGACCACGACGCTACAGGTGACCTACCTCTCGCCTGAGCCGAACCAGGTGACCACGCCTGATGCGACCGCGACCACCTTGAGCAACTGGGTGGTGACCAACGCCACCCCCGGCAACACCGGCAGCATCACCGGGCAGTTCACGCCCACCATCGCCGACATCGGCTACCACGCGATCACCTTCTCCGGCACGGATAACGGCTCGCCGGTGATGACCTCCACGCTGGATGTGATCGTGCATGTGCTGCCGCTCTCGATCATCGATTCGGTGGATCTCGCCGTGTGCGAGGACGCGGCGGTCGTTGACCTGTTCGCGCTGTTCAATGGCGCGGCCCAGCCCGGCGGCACATGGACCGGCCCCGGTGGCGGAACCGTGACCAACTTGTTCACGCCCGGCGTGAGCGCCGATGGCGAGTACCGCTACACCGAATCGTCCTCGCTCACGCCATGCCCGGCGTTCGGCATCGTGAACATGGCCACGAATTACATGGACCACACGGACGCCGCCACGCCGGCGCTCTGCAACGGCAACAGCGATGGCACGCTCACCGTGAGCACCACGGGCAACGCTGGTCCTTGGAACTACGCCTGGACGGACGCCGCCGGCAACAACGTGGGCAATGGAAGCGGCTCCAGCAACACCTTCACCGGCGGTGCCGGCACCTACATGGTGATCATCACCGAGGGCGTGAACGGCGCGAACTGCTCTGACACGCTGGTGCTGGATATCATAGAACCAGATCCGTTGCAATGGAACAGCGTTCCGCAGGATACGCTGATCTGCCTCACGGGCACCGGGCTCTTGAGCGCCTCGGCCTTTGGCGGCACCGGTGCGATCGGCTACGCGTGGAGCAACGGGGCGATCGGACCTGGCCCGCATGGCGTGAGCCCGGCCACGATCACGGATTACACGGTGATCGCCACCGATGCGAACGGTTGCATCCTCGGCCCGATGGATGCCACCGTGGACGTGCGCGCGCCCTTCACGCTCGATTCGCTCGCCAACGACACCACCTGCTTCAATGTGCCCATCGTTTTCCGCGCCACCGGGTACACCGGCGGCGATGGCGCCTATCAGTTCGATTGGGGCAGCGGCCCGCAAGCGTTGGACAGCCTGATGACGTTGCCGCCCTTGAGCACCAGCATCTGCGTGACCCTGAGCGATGGCTGCGAGACTCCGCCGCTGACGCGCTGCGCGTGGCTGGAGGTGCTGCATGTGCCGGTCACGGAACTGAGCGCCGACACCACCTTCGGCTGCGTGCCCTTCAGCGTGCGCTTCGCCCTGCGCGACACCACGGAAGGAGCTTCGGTGCATTGGCAATTCGGCGATGGCATGCAGCTGATGGGCGATTCCGTGGCGAACCACGAGTACGAGGTCGCCGGCAACTTCGATGTATCGCTGGTGATCACCTGGCCCAACGGCTGCATCACGGACACCCTCGCTGACGACATGATCCGCACGCTCACCGTGCCCACAGCATTGGCCGATTGGTACCCGCACCCGGCGAGCATCAATGACCCGGTGGTGCACTTCACCGACCTGAGCGTGCCCAACGTGGTGAGCTGGTGGTGGGACTTCGGCGAATTCGGCACCAGCGAGGAACAGGATCCCATGGTGGAGTACCCCAGTAATGTGGGCGGCACTTATCCGCTGATGCTTGTGGTGGCCAACGAACTGGGCTGCTCCGACACGCTGCGCACCTGGGTGGATGTGCATGATGAATTCATGGTGTGGGTGCCCAACACCTTCACGCCGAACGGAGTGGAGCCCAACGAGGCCTTTTTCATCAGCGGCAACGACCTGAGCCCTGAAGGCTTCGAGATGATCATCTTCGACCGCTGGGGTCACGAGGTCTATCACAGCAACGACCTTTTCGGACGCTGGGACGGCACCAAGGATGGAGTGAAGCTGCCACAAGGCGTGTATCCCTATCGACTGAAGGTCCACGCGCTCAGCACGCCCAAGAAGCGCATCATCCACGGGCATGTGAATCTGCTGCATTGAGGCCGGAAGGCGCTCTCCCTGATGGCATGTGAAGGCGGGTTGAGCGTTCACCCCAAGGTGTTCGTCCAATAGCCCGCCCCTGGAGGACCACGAATCGGCGGTCCTGCTACTTTTCTACCGTTCGCGGCGACCACCCGCCACTTCGCCAGAGCGCATGATGCATCGTCACGACGGATCGCCCATGCCCTTCGTCCGGTCATCGAAGCCCATCGTGCGCTTGTTGTCCTGCGTTGCACTGCTCGCGGCAGCAGGCAGCGCGATCGCCCAGCCCTTCCCCATCTTCAACGGCACGAGCAGCACCTGCGTGGGCGCCTTCCTCGATAGCGGCGGCCAGGGCGCGAGCGGTTACGGCAACAACGAGGATTACACCTACACGATCTGCCCCGATGCCGCGGGCGCTGCCATCTCACTGAACTTCCTCACGTTCAACTTGAGCACCGCCGGCGCCGCACCGATCGACTTCATGACGATCTACGACGGCAACAGCACCGCCGCGCCGGTGCTGGCCAACTGGACTGGCAACGCGGGGCAAGGGCAGATCGTGAATGCCTCAGCGAGCAACACCTCCGGCTGCTTAACGGTGGTCTTCCACAGCAACAACACGGGGTCAGGCGTCTTCGCGGCGAGCATCACCTGCTACCAGCCCTGTGTTCGCCCCATC
Organism: uncultured Chryseobacterium sp.; assembly: GCA_964517255.1. Lineage (GTDB taxonomy): Bacteria > Bacteroidota > Bacteroidia > Flavobacteriales_F > PHOS-HE28 > PHOS-HE28. The sequence goes on along the minus strand of CAZFBP010000231.1, from coordinate 2,491 downwards.
GCCGTTGCGAATAACGGTCCTGCCAACCCGGTGCGGATCTGCCCCGGCGAGAGCGTCACTTTCAACAGCACCGCCTCGTTCGCTGCGCCGGGCTACGCGATCGCCACGCGCTTCTGGGATTTCGGCGATGGCACTTCGCAGGCCAATGCGCCCGCAATCGTGAACCACACCTACGCGCAGCCCGGCGGTTACACCGCGCAGCTCTACCTGTTGGACAACAACGGTTGCGCGAGCACCAACCTCGTGGACCTGGTGACGCTCGTGGGCACCGAGCCGACCTTCAACGGTACCGGTGGAACGCTGACGGGCTGCGCCGGAGAAACACTCTGCTTGAACGGCGTTGTGCAAGGCACGACATGGAACGAGCTGCCGAACCCGAATGCGGGAGGAGGCGTCTTCCTCCCTGACAACGTGGGCGAGTGCTTCACCAGCACGGTCACCTTCACGCAATTCGCGCCAGGGCAGACCGTCACCTCGGCGAACGACCTGCAATCGATCTGCATCGATATCGAGCACAGCTTCATCGGCGACCTCATCATCAGCTTGATCGCGCCCACGGGCGAGAGCGTGATCATGCACCAGCAAGGCGGCGGCGCCACCTTCCTCGGCGTGCCGGTGGATGATGACCTGCAGCCCAATGCGCAGGGCACCTGCTTTACTTACTGCTGGAGCCCCTCTGCCGTGAACGGCACCTGGGTCGACAATGCAGGCGGCACGCTGCCCGCAGGCACCTACGAGAGCCTCAACCCCTTCAGCGGATTGATCGGAGCGCAGCTCAACGGCACATGGACCATCCAGGTCTGCGACATGTGGGCCAGCGATAATGGCTTCCTCTGCGATTGGGACATCACCTTCAACCCAGCGCTCTACGACGACCTCATCACGTTCACGCCAATCTACGGCGCGCAATGCGACAGCAGCTACTGGACCGGGCCGAACATCACGAGCCAGAGCGTGAACTGCAACCAGGCCTGCGTGACACCACCTGCAGCGGGGAACTACAACTACGTCTATCACGTCACCGACAACTTCGGTTGCACCTACGACACCACACTAACCGTGAGCATCATCCCGCCACCGATCGCGAATGCGGGTCCCGATGCCACCACGTGCAACACGCCGGTGCAATTGAACGCGACCGTGACCAGCGGCGGTTTCCCGACGAATTGCAATTACACGCTCACGCTCTACGACAGCTTCGGCGATGGCTGGACGGGGCTGCTCGGTCTGGGTTCCAATGGATCCAGCGTGACGGTGACGGTGAACGGCACGCCCTACGGTGGCTACTGGCTCACGAACGGATCGCAGGCCAGCACCACGATCCCAGTTACCAGCGGCGCGAACGTCGTAGTGACCTATGTGGCCGGCAATCTGTACAACGGCGAGCAATCGTTCACCCTGTTCAACAGCGCCGGCGGCGTGGTGTACGCCTCGCCCATGGGCCCGGGAACAGGACAACTCTGGAGCGGTGTGGCGAATTGCCCCGGTGGCAACTTCGTGTACAGCTGGTCGCCTGCTGCGGGATTGAGCAATCCGAACATCGCGAACCCGACAGCCACGGTTGGCGGCACCACCCAGTACTGCGTCACCGTGTATCAAGTCGGCCACCCGCTCTGCACCAGCACGGATTGCATGACGATCACGGTGGACAACCAGGCGGACCCAGGCACCAGCGCGAACGTGGCCGCATGCAGCAATGGAGCCGCCATCAACCTGTTCACCTCGCTGGGGGGTACGCCAACAGCCGGTGGCACATGGACCATGCCCGGTGGTGGCGCGCACTCGAACACTTTCGTGCCTGGGGTTGATCCGCCGGGGATCTATACATACACGGTGGGAGGCGGAGGTGCATGCGGAGCCCCGGTGAGCAGTACCGTGAACGTGACGGTTTATCCGCTGCCGAACGCGGGCACGCCCACCAGCCTATCGGTCTGCACCACGAGCGGCGCGCAATCGCTGTTCGCGCTCTTGGGCGGAAGCGCGCAAGCTGGCGGGAACTGGAGCGGTCCATCGCCGGTGGTGGGCGGCGCCTACGACCCGGCCACCATGAATCCAGGCGTGTACACCTACACGGTGAGTGGCACGGCGCCTTGCCCGAATGCCACGGCCTCGGTGACCGTGAGCGAGAGCACGCCGCCAGATGCGGGCAACGATGCGAGCATCACGCTCTGCACCACCAGCGCTCCGGTTGTGATGGTGACGCAATTGGGCGGCACGCCGGATGGAACCGGCTCGTGGACGGGTCCCGGCGGTGGTGCCGTGAGCGGAGGACTTGATCCTTCTGTTGATCCGCCCGGCGTGTACACGTACACGGTTACAGGAACGCCGCCGTGCCCGAACGATGTCGCAACGCTCACGGTAACGATCAACACACCGCCGAACGCAGGCGCACCGGGCAGCATCACCTTGTGCAGCACGAGCGCTCCCGCTTCATTGTTCGCGCAGCTCGGCGGAACGCCTGATGCCGGTGGAACATGGAGCGGGCCTTCGC
>CAZFBP010000230.1:0-5450 GCA_964517255.1 uncultured Chryseobacterium sp. | reverse complement strand
TTGGCCGTGCCGGGCAGACTGGTGCTCCAGTTCTCCGCGCCGGTGGTCACGCGGCGGTTATTCACGTTGGTCGCGAACGTGTTGTTCGGGCCGCGCAGTCCCACTTCCGGCTGTTGCGTGGTGCCGGCATCCTGGCTGGTGATCGCGGAGTACACCACGTTGATGGCGTTCGTCGCGCTGTTCAGCCGGATCTGGAAGCTGAACCGTTCGGCGGAATTGGCTCCACCCAGGTAGCGGCGCACGTTGCGCCATTGCACCACGAATTCAGAGCCCTGTGTGAAATAGCGCACGTCCGAGTTCGCGGTGAACGCCCCTGGCGCGCTGCGGATGTCCTGGCCGAACGCGGCGATGGCACCTGCGTACGTCGCTGTGCTGCTCAGCGGAGTGTAGTTGTTCGTGGCGGGTGCCGATCCGAACGTGATGAATCCGTTGGATGAGACATAGAGTTGCGTGTACGCGGTCCCGTTGTAATTGAACGATGGAATGGTGATGGCCCCGGAGACGTTATCGTCGAAGGTCCCGAAGAAGGAATTGCTCCAGAGCACGGTGCCACTGCTGGTGTTCAGGGAGAATGTGCCCGATGTCTGGCTGAAGGCGTAAGCCGTGGCCACCTGACCATACGTGGCAGAGCCGATGAAAAGCGTGGCGAGGAGCGCGACGGCCCGGGCTTGGCTACGGATGCGGCTCAGGGTCCGGACGAGGGTAGGATGCTGCATAGGAGGTTCTTCTTGGTTTCGGCCAAGTCGTTCTTCCGGTCAGGCTGGTCGCCTGGGGCTTGCAGTCCCCTCGGCTACTATTGATCAGCGTTGATTGCTGAAAAAAGTCCTTTGAGCGCAGCAATAATAGGATTGGTCGATGTCGGAAGTCAAATTGCGTTTTCGGCCAGTTATCAACTGGTTCTCACCAACGGGCGTGGATTCCGGACGAATATGGACCTAGTTGAGCGTGAGGCGCTCCGCCTTTCCGGGGAAGACGATGGGTGGGGAAGGCCTTGTCGCTTAAAGCGGAAAGGGCTTCTGCGCGTACTGCACAGAAGCCCTTCTGCTCAGTTCGTTGCGCTTACTCGAGCACCTCCAACTTGTCGTACTTCACGCCCACGCGCAGTTCGTTGCGAACCACGAGGCGGCCGTTCTGTGGGCGCAGGAAGTAAAGCGCATCCACTTCGCTCACGGGCTCCGGCGCGGCGGTGATGGCCATGAAGCCGAGGTCCCGAGCCATGGTGAGCACGGCCTTGCGGTTCACGGCATCGAGGCTGTGCACCTCATCGAGGAAGAAAGGCACGCGCGAGAGGGGGGTGCGGTCCTTGGGGTCCTCCTTGAGCATGCTGCGGAGCACGAGCAGGTTGAAGAGCACTTTGATGGTGATGGCCGTGCCGTGGCTCTCCACCTGCAGGTTGTCATAATGATGCACGCGCCCGCCCTTGATGGCCACGCTGAAGCGCAGCGTGAAGAGGTCGCCGTAGTTCAGCGTGATGCGTTCGCTGAGGCGGTTCCGGAAGCTGGCGTACGCGGCATCGAGCTTCTTGCTGTCGTCGAAGAGGCCCGTGTGGTCCGTCTCGGCCAGTTCGCGCAGCGGCTCCACCAGGTCGCTCTGGTCCAGCACTTCCATGCGCAGGCTCTCCAGGTTGCTCACGCTCACGGTGCCGAAGCGGCGGTTGAGCTGCTCGGCGGCCTGCTTGATGTCGTGCAGGCCGTTGAGCACGTTGGCGAAGCTGGCGCGCAGCAGGTGCAGGTAGTTGTCCCAGTCCTTGCGCAGGGCCTCCTCGAATGCCGGTAGGCCTTCCAACTGCTCTCTCATCAGACGCACGGTTTCGGCCTCGGTGGCACCCACGATGTCGCTCTTCAGCACGTTCTCGATCTTGCTGCGCAAGCCGTCCATCTCGCGGCTCAGGTCCTTGTGCTCCACGGTGAGCTTGAGGTAGAGGGCTATGGCGTCCTCAGCGTCGTTGGGCACGCTGAAGGGCTCGGTGGGCCGCGCAGCCTGATCGGGCGGCGGGGCGCATTGCTCCATCAGGCGCAGCAGCCGGTTGAAACGCTCATCCTCCTTGTTGAGCGCGTTGCGCTGCTCGTAGAGCTTCACGCTCAGCTCATCGGTCTTCTGGCGCGCCTCCACGCGCTGGGCCTCTGATGCGGTCTTCTCCTTGTTCAGGTCGCTGAGCCGTTTCTTCAGCTTGGGCTCGTCCTTTCGCTCGAGCTGCAGCCGCTCCCAGCGTGAGAGGCTCTCGGCCATGCGGTCGCATTCGGCCTGCGCGGCGTCGCGTTCGGCAATGAGCTGCTCACGGTTCTCGATGGCAGCCATCAACTCCTGCAAGCGTTGCAGTTCGGCCTGCTGATCGATGAGCGCCTTCTTCAGCGCCTTCACGTCCACGAGTTCCTTCCACGCGCTGTTGTTGTCCGGCAGCGGCAGGCTGATCAGCTCATCGCTGTAGCGCCCGTCCTTGATGCGCTGAGCCAGCTCCTTCAGGATGGCCTCCACTTGCTTGTGCTTCTTCAGCTCCACGCCGCCCTTCTCGACCGGCAGCTTCAGCAGCTCCACGTTGAAGAGGCGCGATAGGCCGTGCAGCGCCTGGTCGTCGAGCGATCCGCGCAGGGTGGTGATCAGGGCGCGGTCGAAGCCGGCGATGGCCTTCAGCGTGCTGGCCACTCGGGCATTGGCCTCGGCGAGGCTGCGCTCGGTGCGCGGCCGGTCGGCGCTGAGGGCATTGCCGAGGCTGCGGTCCAGGGCGGCGAGCTTCTCCTTGGCATTGGCCAGCGCCTCGCGCTCCAGTTGCTCGGAGAATTCCTCCAGGCCCTTGCCGAGCTGCGCCAAGCGGGCGAGGTCGCCATCCACGCGGCCCTTCATGCCGGCGAGCTCCGCGATGCGGTCGTCGAGGCTCTGCAGGCCCGCCACCATGCCTTCCTTCTCGCGCTCCAGCAATTCGGTCTTCGCCACGATGGCCTCCTTCACATGCTTGTTGTGGTCGTGCGCTCTGCGGCGCTTCTCCAGGAGGTCCTCATGCACCAGGGCCAGGCGGCCTTCCAGCGCGCTGCGCGCATCGCTGCGCTCGATGTAAACGAGCAGGCGTTCCTGCTCGCTCTTCAGCGTGTTGAGCTTCAGCCTGCGATCGCGGATGCGCTCGAACTCCTCGGTCATCAATCGGTTGGCCTCCAAAGCGGGCTTGCCCGGCGGGATGCCCGCGAGCATGAGCAGGCTGCGCTTCATCTCGTGCTGGTCGATGCTGCGCAGGCTGAGCAGGTTCTTGAGCACTTCCTTGAAGTGGCCGTAGCGCTCGTTCTCGGTGAGCTGCACCACGCCCAGGCCATTGCTCTCGCCCTTGGTGGCCACCAGGATGGCCTCGCGATGCAATTGGGGCTCCTTCAGCTCGCGGTACTGCTTGCCGGCCAGCCGGGAGAGCACGTGCTTGGGCTCGGCCACGCGTCCGTTCTCGCTGAGGTAGTCGGCCACGTCGTAGCCGCCGTTGTAGGTGAAGCGCACCGGATCTCCCGCGCTTGCCCGGCTCACGCCCCGCCAGCCCAGCACATAGGTGCCCGTGGGCCCTTCGCATTCGAAGAGCAGGTAGCTGTAGTGGTCGGGGAAGTAGTACTCACGCGTGGCCTCCATGTCGTGATCGCCGAAGACCATCTGGTTGCGGTGATCGAGGTAGAGGAACTGCAACGTGTTGATGAGCGTGGTCTTGCCCGCGTTGTTGGGGCCTACCAGCTGCAGCGATGCGCCCAATTCGATCTCGGCGTAGTCGTAGCTGCCCGAGCGGATGGCGATGAGTTTCGAGGGTCCTAGTTGCATGGTTACCGATTTGGCCGCAGAGGCGCAAAGGCGCGGAGAATCCAGATGCGGCTTGGTTTCATAAGGGCTGAGCTCAGCGTTTCCTATTGATGTGCTTGTCGGGGTGCTCTCTTATCAGCTTCGGGCGCGGGCCGTGTGCAATGCGCATTCTGGTTCTTCTCTGCGCCTCTTCGGCCGGTCTTAATTCAGCTCCGGGTTGATCCCCTCCCCGTCCTTCAGCGCGCTGCGGTGCTCGTGCTCGGCCACTTGGCTGATTTCCTGGCAATGGTCGAAGACGCGGTGGAAGGGGCGCAGGAAGCGGAAGGTCTCGTCGGGGAAGTGCTCCACCCATCCCAAGCGCGCCATGCTCTTCACGAGCTTGCGCATGGAGGCCTCGTCATCGACGCCCACGGCTTTCATGTGCGCTTTGAAGCGGTCGCTGCTCAGGTGCGGCAGGCCTGCGATGCTGAAACGCTCGGTGAGCAGGTACTCTTCCACCGGACGGCCCTCGTTGGCGGTGGCCTCGATGAGGATGAAGCAGAACACGGCGATGGGCGGCAGCGAGGCCGGCGGCGGCGTGGATTCCGCGGTCTCGGTGCGGAAGTAGAAGAAGTCGCGGGCATGGCGCACCAGATCGAGCCCCAGCGGCTTGAAATACTCCGCGTAGGCCTCGTAACGCTCGGTGAGCGGCGCGTGCAGATTGCCCTGCTCGTGGGTGATGTACGCGCCTTGGCGCAGCTTGTCGAAGATGTCCTTGACGTAAGGGAGCTCGTTCATGGCTTGCGGATGCTGAAGGTGACGGCTTCCAGCACGCCATCACGGGTGCGGTAGGCCTTGGGCTTGCCGTTCTTGTAGGAGACTTCGAGAGCCGGGTCGAAGAGGATCTTGCTCAGGCCGAGCAGCGCGTCGGCCGTGCCCTTGTCGGGGTAGCTGCTCACCATCCATTCGGTGAGGTCCTTCACGGGCAGCTCGCTCTGCAGCGCTCCGGGAAGTGCGTTGAGCCAGAGCAGGCGGACGTAATCGGCGGGGGTGTCCTGGCTCTCCTGCATGCGCAGGGCGGGCGGCGGCTGCGGCGGATGCGCGGCCACGTGGTGCACGGTACGGCGCAGCACGCTGTCGGTTGGCGGGCATTCCACGGGGGCGCGCCCTGCCTGCGGCACGTAGTGGGCCACCCAGTCGTCGAGCTTCATGTGCCGCAGGCGGCTCAACGCCAACGTGGCGCCGTGGGCGATGGCGCTGCTGCGGCGCAGCACTTCGTAGAGCGGCTGCAGTTCCTTGCGGCTCTCATTCAGGGTATGGATGGCGCGACGGCGTAGCGCACGGATCTGGCGCTCATTGCGCAGCACCGGGGCCAGTTCCACGAAGACGCCGCTCTCGCGGGCGGCGCGCAACGAACCGTCCAGCTCGTTCAATGTCTCCACCAGCGGGCCGTCCACGCGAACGATCTCCACGAGCGGCTGCACGAAGAGGTCCATGAGCCGCACGATGCGCTGGTAGCGCTCGCGCACGCTCACGCTGCCGCGATCGGCCTTGTAGCGCGCCACCTCGGCCATCACCGCGCGGTGGGTGGCGTCGAGGTCCTCCTGCATGCGGCGCAGCGTGTGGTCCACTTCGGTGGCGGCGAGGCCCACGCTCAGGGCGTCCATGGCCTGTGCGCCGCTCACGATGCGCTTGCGCGCGCTCTCCAG
>CAZFBP010000229.1:0-5452 GCA_964517255.1 uncultured Chryseobacterium sp. | reverse complement strand
AGCTCAGTGGAGCCGCGTATGCCGAGCGGCCAGGATCATTTCCACCGCCTGCAGATGGGAGAAGTAGCCGGTGTTGATCACCAGGTCGCTGCGGACGGGGTCGGCCACGTCGACGCCGAAGTGCTTGTGCACGAAGGCTCTGCGCTCGGCCTCCACCGTCTCGATTTCCGTCCGGGCCTGCTCTTGCGAAAGCCCGTGCACGCGGGCGTATGACTGAATCCGCATGTCCAGGGGCGCGACAAGCCGGACCCGCAGCCCGGTCGTGCGGGGGAGGATCAAATCGGCCGCCCGTCCGAGGAAGACGGCGCTGCCCTCACGCCATGCACGGACATCGGGCTTGGCGCGCAGCGCATGCCAGACCAGCGCCTGCCCGATCAGCACCGGCGCGATCGCGAGCACCGTGCGCACCGGCCGCGAGAAATCGTCCCAGTTGTGGGCCACGATGAGCATGATGCCAAGCCCCACGAGCAAGCTGCCCAGGATGGCGAACACGAGCAGCATGCGGCCGGTGCCCTGCGCGGCATCGCTCGCATAGCGCGCGCGGATGCGTTCGGCCTGCTCAGCGGTGATGAGCCCTTCGCTCACAAGCTGCGGGAGCGCATCGAGGAGCTTGGGCGCGGACATGGGGTGAAAGTAGCTGAACGCAAGAGAGGGGGCGCAGGCCCCCTCTCAAAGCGATGTGATCCCGCTCTACTTCTTCCCCGCCGGTTTCTTCGCAGGCATCGGCTTCACCGGTTCCACCGCCGGAGGCAGTTCAGCCTTCGGCTCTTCCACGGGCTTGCGCTCCACGATGGTCATCTCGTTCACCAGGTGGCCGGCGCCGGCGAGCTTGTCGATGCACCAGAGCACGTAACGGATATCGACGCTGATGGTGCGCTGCAGCTCGGGCTCGAAGGCGATGTCGCCGCTCATGGCCTCCCAGTTGCCATCGAAGGCGATGCCGATGAGCTCGGCGTTGCCGTTGATCACCGGGCTTCCGCTGTTGCCGCCGGTGATGTCGTTGTTGCTGATGAAGCAGGTGACCAGCTCGCCGTTCTCATCGGCGTAGCGGCCGTAGTCCTTCTTCACGAGCAGCTCGTGCTGCTTGGCGGGCACGATGAACTCCTCGTTCGTGGGGTCTTCCTTTTCCAGGATCCCCTTCGCGGTGGTGACGTGCTTGTAGAAGGCGCCGTCCATGGGCACGTAGCTGCCCACCTGGCCGTAGGTGAGGCGCATGGTGCTGTTGGCGTTGGGGTACCAGCTCTTGCCCGGCTCGCGCTCGCGCAAGGCCGCCACCATCAGGCGGTAGCCCTTCGCGATATCGTCCTCCGTGGAGCCGATGGCCGGGCCGATCACGTTGCGGTAGTGGTTCAGGCAGCTCTCGCTGGCCTGGAATCCGGGATCCTTGAGCAGCGCCTTCAATGTGGGCTTGGCGAGGAAGGCATCGAGGCGGGCCTTGTCGGCGAGGATGCTCTTGGCGAACACGGCCTTTGCCCATGCGGCGGTGCTGCCCTTGTGCTTGGAGGCGATCACGCCCGTGATGGCCGGCTGCAGGTCCTTCTCCACATCGCTGCGCAGCAGGTCGAACATGGCGGCGGTGACCTTCTCGTCGGTGGCGGCGTTGTAATCCTTCCAGTGCTCCTCGGCCATGGCCTGCACCTGCGCCACGGCAGCGCTCACCTTGGCCGCGTCCTTCGCGTCGGTCTCAAGTTGCGCCTTCAGCCCCTGCATGCGGAAGCCGAGCACGATCATCTCACTGCCGAAGGCGGCCTCTTCCATGTACACGCTGGCCTTCTCGAACTTGGTGCGGTCGGCGTATCCACGGTCCAGGAGGGGCACGATCTCGCCGTACTTCTCCTTGCGTTTGGCATCGCCGCTCACCCAGGCCATGAGCGATTCCTCTTGCGCCTTCTTCTTGTCGAACACGCGCAGGCGCTTCAGGCCGCGCTGCTGGCCGATGAAGTACTTCCAGTAGTTGCTGATGCTGGCGTACTTGCTGGCGTACTGGATGCGCACCTTGTCGCTGGCGTCCATGTCCTGCTTCATCAGCTCGAGCTTCTTGCCGCGGATCTTCACGCGGCTGGGCTGCTCGATGTCGAGCGCGAGCTTCACGCCCTGGCTGCTGAGGAAGCGGTCGGTGCTGCCGGGGTAGCCCATCACCATGGCGAAGTCGCCCTCCTTCACGCCCGCGATGCTCACCGGGAAGTGCCACTTGGGCTTGAAGGGGATGTTCGCCTCGTTGAAGTCGGCCGGCTCGCCATCAGGGCCGGTGTACACGCGGAACATGCAGAAGTCGCCGGTATGGCGCGGCCACATCCAGTTGTCGGTATCGCCGCCGAATTTGCCGATTGCGCTGGGCGGCACGCCCACCAGGCGCACATCGCGGTAGGTCTTGTACACGAAGAGGTAGAACTCGTTGCCCTCGAACATCGCCTTGAAGTCGGCGCTCAGCCCGTTCTCCTTGCCCACGGCGGTCTTCAACCGGGTCGATACCTCCTTGATCTTCTCGGCCCGCTGCTCCTCGGTCATGCCGTCGTTGAGCTCGGCCATCACCTCGTTGGTCACATCATCGATGCGCTGCAGGAAGCTCACGCTGAAGCCGGCGGGCAGCTCGTCCTTTCGGTTCATGGCCCAAAAGCCGTTCGTGAGGTAGTCCTTCTCCACCGAGCTCAGGCTCTGCACGGCGTCATAGCCGCAATGGTGGTTGGTGAGGAAGAGGCCCTCGGCGCTCACCATCTCGCCGCTGCAGAAGCCGCGGCCCAGGCGCACCACGCCATCCTTCACGCCGCTGCGGTTGATGTCGTAGATGTCCTCGGCGGTGAGCTTGAAGCCGAGCTTCTGCATCTCGGCCTCGTTGATCTGCTTGAGCTTGGTGAGCAGCCACATGCCTTCGTGGGCAGCAGCGGAGCACGTCACCAGCGCGGCAACGAGCAGGGAAAGGAACTTCTTCATGGATGAGGGGTTGTCCCGGTTTCGGGGCGCCAAATGTAGCCGGGCGGCCCATCCGTGACGGACTGTTGCGGGACCAATGGCCCGGAGGGTGATGGGATCACGGCTCGGGCACCACGGGCTTCCATGCCACGGGCAGCAGCAGGCCCTCGATCTCGCCCACCAGCTTCTTGAATGCGGGCGGCGTGCCCACGCGGGCCAGCACCTTATGGTCGGCGCCATTGGCAACGATGTGCAGGTAGGTGCTCGGCAGGTCGGTGACCGGGCCATCGTACTTCGCCTCGAGCTTGAAGAAGCCCAGTTCCTCGGCGAGGTTGAGGATGGCCATCAGCGTATCGGCGCCCACGCGCGCGTGGTGCTTGCCCATCTTCTCCATGTGGCCGCGCCCTTCGTAAGTGGCGTAGCCGCTGCGGTACAGGTCGATGCGGTACGACTTGCATTGGCCGAAGCAGGGCGTGCGCTCCAGGTAGAGGAAGAGCGAATCGGCCTTGCCGTTGCCGCCGAAGCGCGGGGCCTGCGCCACGTCGCTCTCAGCGACCTGTTCCACGGGCGGCGGCTCCTGGGCGGCCTCGGTCTTCTTGGGACCATTGCAGGCGAATGCGCCGACCGCGAGTGCGAGGAGGATAAAGTGCTTCATGGGCGAGGCGGTTAACCAAAGTCGTGCCTGTTGCTCGCGGCTCGTTCGCTCGACCGGCGGGACGCCGATCGGACTCACTTCCTGCGCTGCTGCTGCTTCTGCATGTCTTCCAGGCGCTGCTGCCATTTGCTCTTCTTCTTCGGCGTGCGCATGTTCAATTCCAGCTTCGCGCGGATCTTCTGCTCGTCCACGAACCAGCTCTTGAGCACGGTCATCTGCAGGATGCTGATCACGTTGGCCAGCAGGTAGTAGTAGCTGAGGCCCGCGCTGAAGTTGTTCAGGAAGAACAGCATCATGATGGGGAAGAGGTAGATCATCATCTTCATGCCCGGCATGTTCTGCTGGCTGGGCATCTGCTTCTGGTTGATGATGGAGTAGATGATGGTGCTCGCGGCCATCAGCAGGGTGAAGAGGCTCACGTGGTCGCCGTAGGCCGGAATGGTGAAGGGCAGGTCGAGGATGCTGTCGTAGCTGCTGAGGTCGTCGGCCCAGAGGAACTTCTCCTGGCGCAGCTCGATGCTGGCCGGGAAGAAGCGGAACATGGCGTAGAGCACGGGCAGCTGGATCAGCATGGGCACGCATCCGCTCGCGGGGTTCACGCCAGCCTTGCGGTACAGGTCCATGGTGGCCTGCTGCTTCTTCATCGCGTCGCCGTCCTTGTGCTTCTCGCTGATGGCGTCCATCTCCGGCTTCAGCACGCGCATGCGGGCGCTCGCCACCAGGTTCTTGTAGGTGAGCGGCATCAGCAGGAGCTTGATCACCAGCGTGAGCACCAGGATGATGATGCCGTAGTTCCAGCCCCAGCCATCGAGCCAGTTGAAGATGGGGATCACCAGCCACTGGTTCATCCAGCCGAAGATGCCCCAGCCCAGGTCCATGATCTTCTGGAAGTCGGCGATCTCGGTGCGGCGCAGGGTGCCGAAGTGGTTCGGGCCGAGGTAGTAGCGCATGCTCACCGAAGGCTCGGCGGTCTTGTCCTTCTCGAAGAGCAGGGTGGCCTCGTAATGCTTGGTGTGGGTGGGCGCTTCAATAGGGCGCACGGCGATGCGGCTGCCGTTGCTGCTGAAGCCCTCATCGCTCACCATGGCCACGGTGAAGAAGTCCTGCTTGAAGGCCACCCAATTGGTGCGGCCCACGAGCTTCTCCTCCTCGGCCTCGGTCTCGCCGATGTAATCGCGGTCGTCAGCGAAGTACTTGAAGTAGATGCCGCACTTCTGAGACTCGGAGGGCTGGTGCTTCTCGTTGCTGAGACCGGCGATCTCCCAGTTGAACTGGAAGTAGCTCGGATCCACCACCTCCTTCATGCCCACGAACTCCATGCTCGTGTTCAAGAAGTACGAGGCGGTGTCGAGGGTGCAGGTGATCCGCAACGACTTGCCCGCGCTGGTGGTGGGCGCGGTGAAGCGCACGCCATCCTCGCCGAGCTTCTCTGCGGTGAAGTAGAGGTCTGCCGTACTGATGTCGCCCTGATCGGCGCGGAAGGTGAACTCGTAACGGCCTGAGTCCGGATCTGCCAGCAGCAATGGCGTCTGCTTGTAGGTCCTGTACTCTTTCAACACCATCACCGTGGGCCGCGCGCCCTTGGTGCTGAAGCTCACTTGAAGTCGCTCATTCGCGATGTAGATCTCCTCGGCCTTGCCTTCAGCCGCAGGAGCGAAAAGTCCGAAGCGCCTGTTCACGCTGGCGGCGCGCAGGCTGTCCACCAAGGCCTGGTCGGTGGGCGAGGCCGAAGTGTCAGGCGTTGCGGAGGCACGGGCCGCCTTCGCGGAATCGGCCTTCAGTTTCTCCTCCGTGAGGCGCGCGTGCTGCTCGGCCTCCACATTCGCCAGGCTGCCGAGCTGGCGCTGGTAGGCGGCTTTCTCCTCCTCGCTGGGCATGGTCCACAGC
>CAZFBP010000228.1:0-5464 GCA_964517255.1 uncultured Chryseobacterium sp. | reverse complement strand
TCCGTCGGCGGCACGAAGGTCTCCTTGATGGTGCGTGGGCTCACCCAGCGGATGAGGTTGAGGTAGGAGCCCGCCTTGTCGTTGGTGCCGCTGCCGCGCGCGCCGCCGAAGGGCTGCTGGCCCACCACCGCGCCGGTGGGCTTGTCGTTGATGTAGAAGTTGCCCGCCGCGTGGCGCAGCGCCTCTTGCGCTTCGATGATGCTCTTGCGGTCGTTGCTGATCACCGCGCCGGTGAGCGCGTACTCGCCGGTGGAGTCCACGAGCTTGAGTGTCTCGCTCCACTTGGCTTCGGGGTACACGTAGATGGTGAGCACCGGCCCGAAGATCTCCTCGCACATGGTCACGCTCTTCGGGTCCTTCGTCTCGGCCACGGTGGGCTGGATGAAGTAGCCGTCCTTCTTGTCGCACTTGCCGCCGGCGATGATCTTCACGTTCTTCTTGTCGTGCTTCAGGCCATCGATGTAGCCGCTGATCTTGTCGAAGCTCTTCTCGTCGATCACCGCGCCGATGAAGTTCGCGAAGTCGCGCGGGTCGCCCATCTTCATGTCGGCGAGGTCAGCGAGCAATTCCTTCTTCACATCGGGCCAGAGGTTGGCGGGGATGTAGGCGCGGCTGGCGGCACTGCACTTCTGCCCTTGGAACTCGAATGCGCCGCGTGAGAGCGCGGTGGCCACCACCTTGGCATCGGCGCTGGGGTGGGCGATCACGAAGTCCTTGCCGCCGGTCTCGCCGACGATGCGCGGGTAGCTGCGGTACTTGGGCAGGTTGTTGCCGATGGTCTGCCAGATGTGGCGGAACACCTTGGTGCTGCCGGTGAAGTGGATCCCCGCGAAGTCCTTGTGGTGGAAGATGATGTCGCCGGTGGTGGGGCCGTCGGCATGCACCAGGTTGATGACGCCCGGTGGCAGGCCTGCCGCCATGAAGATCTCCATGAGCACTTGCGCGCTGTAGCACTGGCTGTCGGCGCACTTCCACACCACGGTGTTGCCCATGAGGGCGCAACTGGCGGGCAAATTGCCGGCGATGGCCGTGAAGTTGAACGGCGTTAAGGCGAAGACGAAGCCTTCCAGCGCGCGGTACTCCAAGCGGTTCCACACGCCGGGGGAGGAGATGGGCTGGTCACGGTGGATCTGCTGCGCGTAAGCCACGTTGAAGCGCAGGAAGTCGATGAGTTCGCAAGCCGCGTCGATCTCGGCCTGGAAGCAGTTCTTGCCCTGGCCCAGCATGGTGGCGGCATTGATGCTGGCGCGGTACGGCCCGGCGATGAGTTCTGCGGCTTTGAGGAAGATGGCGGCGCGCTCACTGAACGGCATGTCCTCCCAGTTCTTCTTCGCCTTCAGTGCAGCGTCGATGGCGGCGCGCACGTGCTTGGCTTCGCCGAAGTGCGCATTGCCCAGGTGGTGCGCATGCTTGTGCGGCGGGCTCATCTTCCGCAGGTCCTTGGTCTCGATGGCGTGGCCCATGATCCACATCGGGGCGTCGATGCGGGCGCGGCGGCGGCGGTCCATCTCGGCCTGCAAGGCGGCGCGCTCGGGGGTGTTGGGGGCGTAGGAGAGGACGGGCTCGTTCCTGGGGGCGGGGACGGAGAAGCTCATGGCGTGGGTGGCGGTCGGCCGTGCGCACATGAGCACATGCTCACATGAACGCATGGCGTGCTGGCCGGTGCGCGGCGAAGATACCGGAGCGGCCGGAGCCGCTAAGTGAGTCCGGTCACCGCCTTGCCGCGTCCTTCTCCTCGGCGTAGTTGGTGCGCGTCACCTTCAAATCCTTGATCAGCCCGTCCTTCAGGCTGTACACCCAGCCATGCACATGCACGTTTCGACCTTTCTCCCAGGCATCGCGCACGATGGCGGTTCGGCTCAGGTCGTAGGCCTGCTCGGTCACGTTCAGCTCCACGAGCCGGTCGAAGCGCGCCTCCTCATCGGCAATGGCTTCCAATTCGTCCCGGTGCATGCGTGCGATGTCGCGGATCTCGCGGATCCAGTACGAGGCGGCGCCACCGAATTCGGGCCCCATGGCCGCTTTCACGCCGCCGCAACCGTAGTGCCCGCACACGATCAAGTGGTCGATCCCCAGCACGTTCACGCCGTAGTCCACCACGCTGAGCATGTTCAGGTCGGTGTGGATCACCATGTTGGCGATGTTCCGGTGGATGAACATGTCGCCGGGCATGGTGCCGGTGATCTGGTTGGGCGGCACCCGGCTGTCGGCGCAGCCGATCCAGAGGAAGAAGGGGTTCTGGTGCTTGGCGAGCTCGGTGAAGAGCTCCGGGTTCTCCCGGTGCATGCGCTGGCTCCATTCCGCGTTTCTGGAGAGCAGGATCTTGTGGAGGTCGTTCTTGATGGCGTCCATCATGCTGCGGTCTGGCGCCCAAGGTACCCGCCGGACGCATAGTGCGCCCGGCGGTTCCCCCGGGCAATTCGATCAATGCTCCGTGAAGGTCACCTCGCCGGAGCTTACGTCGTACATGCCGCCCACGATGCCGATGGAGCCCGAGGCGAGCATCTCCTTCAGGATCGGGCTGCGCTCGGCGATCTGATCCATCGCCAGGTCCACGTTGCGCTGCGCCACGGCCTCCACGAATACGCTGTTCGCGCTGTTGCGCTCGCCGCTCGCTTGCGTGTCAACCACCGCCGGGCGGATCTTGTTGAGCAAGGCGGTGAGGTTGCCCATGCGCACATCGTCGCATGCGCCCTTCACGGCGCCGCACTTGGTGTGGCCCAGCACCAGGATGAGCTTGGCGCCGGCCACCTTGCAGGCGAACTCCATGCTGCCGAGGATGTCCTCGTTCACGCAATTGCCGGCGATGCGCACGCTGAAGATGTCGCCCAGGCCCTGATCGAAGACCAGCTCGGCGCTGGTGCGGCTGTCGATGCAGCTGAGGATGACAGCGAAGGGATGCTGGCCGTCGCTGGTCTCATTCACCTGCTTGAGCAGGTCGCGGTTCGCTTTCAGGTTCTGTACGAAGCGCTTGTTGCCGTCCTTGAGGATCTCCAGCGCTTTGGCCGGAGTGAGGTGCTGTTGGGTCTCTTTGGTTTGGGTTCTCATGGTCTCTATGTGGTTCGTGCCAGTTCCCTGTTCTCACTTCCTGCGGCTCACCGCGGCGATCAGGTCATCGGTGCTCCGCTTCTTGTTTTCCTTCAGGCGCACCAGTTCGATCTTCACGCCGCGTTCGCCTTCGCGCTGCTGCGCCTCGCTGATGATCTCCTGCACATCGGGGTCCAGGTTCATGGTGCGGCTGGCGTCGAGCACCAGGTGCGTGCCCGGGGGCAGCTCGTTGAGCGCACGTTGGATGCTCGCCTTGTTGAAGAAGGTGACTTCTTCGCTGAGGACCACGCGGCGCACCGGCCCGCCCTCGTCGTTCTCCTCTTCCACATGGAAGGGGCTGAGGTAGCTGTTTCGCAGCACGAAGAAGATGCCCACGCAGAGGCCCAGCATCACGCCCTTGAGCAGGTCGATGAAGACCACCCCGAGCACCGTGGCGATGAAGGGGATGAAGATGTACCAGCCCTGCGCGAGCATGGTTCTGAACAGCGCAGGCTTGGCGAGCTTGTAACCGGTGATCAGCAGGATGGCCGCGAGGCTGGCCAGCGGGATCATGTTCATGAGGCCGGGGATCAGCAGCAGGCTCAGCAGGATCAGCGCGCCATGCGCGATCGCGCTGAGCTTGGTGCGACCGCCGCTCTGGATGTTGGCCGAGCCGCGCACGATCACCTGCGTGATGGGCAGTCCGCCCACGAGCCCGCTCAGCACGTTGCCGATGCCTTGGGCCTTCAGCTCGAGGTTGGTGGGGGTCACGCGCTTCTCGGGGTCGAGCTTATCGGTGGCCTCCGCGCAAAGCAGCGTCTCAATGCTGGCCACGATGGCCAATGTGAGCGCGACAGTCCATACCGCTCCGTTGGTGAGTCCAGCAGGATCGGGGAAGGTGAGCACGGCCGAGAGCCCGGAGGAGAGGTCGGGCAAGCGCACCAGATGCTCGCCGATGATCGTGAGCCTCGGATGCCCTTCGAAGAGCCGCGCCAGCACGGTGCCCAGCACCACGGCGAGCAAAGGGCCGGGCACGGAGGCCAAGGCCTTGATGCGCTTGATGAAGGGCCGTTCCCACAGGATCATCACCGCCAAGCACGCAAGGGTGATGACCACCGCTCCGAGCCCCGGATTCTGCAAGGCGTACCACACTTCCTGGAAGGTGTTGAGCTCGTCCAGCTGATCGAAGCGATCATCGCCCATCCAGTCCTTGTCATCACCCAAGGCATGCGGGACCTGCTTCAGGAAGATGATGACCCCGATCCCTGCGAGCATGCCCTTGATCACGCTGCTGGGGAAATAGTACGCGATGATTCCCGCACGCAGGAAGCCCAGCACGATCTGGATGAGGCCGGCCAGCACCACAGCGGTGAGGAACAGGGGGAATGAGTTGAGCTGTTGGATCGCGACCAGCACGATGGCGGCCAGGCCTGCAGCGGGGCCGCTCACGCCAAGTTGCGAACCGCTCACGGCACCCACCACGATGCCGCCGATGATGCCAGCGATGAGCCCGCTGATCAGCGGCGCGCCGCTGGCCAGCGCAATGCCGAGGCAGAGCGGAACGGCCACGAGGAAAACGACGACGGACGCAGGGATATCCTGCTTGAAATGCTTGAACATGGAACGGATTTGAAGCGTTGCGGAACGAAACAGGCTGCAGCAAGGCAGCGAACCGGTTCAACCGGCCATCGTTCAGCAGGCCTCCGGCGGCGGCACGGCCACCTGTGCGTGGCGTGATGGCAGCGCGGCATCGTCCGATGGGGACGGATGCGATGACTTCTCCGAATCGGAAGCGGCTAGGCGTGATTCGCTGACCTCTTCAGCGATGCGGGCCGATTCCTCCTTCACATCCTCCTCCACCTCGGGCATGGCCTGGGCGCCAACGCCAACGCCGTCCCACGAACAGAACCAGCTCATGGCCTGCGGCGTGGCGATCAGGACGGTGGCCAGCAGCACCGCCGCGGCGTGCGTCAGCAAGCTCGTGCGCGTCCACCTGCGCTCCCGTCCACGATTCATGAGGGCGTTGAAATAGGATCGTGCTCCCACTGGTCTTCCGGCTCTGGAACTCTTAACAGCCATCCGGCTCAGTTGTTCGCGAGCGAGCAGGCCAGCTGCATCTCGGGGATCTCCACTCGGAACTCGGTGCCATCGTGCAGGCGGCGCATCAGGTAGCTGCCCTTCATGCGGCCGAAGGCGCCGCGCAGGTCGCACGCGCTGCTGTACGTGAATTCCTCGCCGGGAGCCAGCACCGGGGTCTCGCCCACCACCCCCGGGCCTTCCACCTCGCGCGGGCCATGGAGCGTGTCGCGGATCAGCCAATGGCGGCGCAGCAGCTGCACGGTGCCCTCGCCCGCGTTGCGTATGGCGATGCGGTAGCTGAAGATGTGCCGCGCGGCCTTCGGGTCGCTGTGGGCAGGCTCGTAGCGCGCGCGCGCCG
>CAZFBP010000227.1:0-5482 GCA_964517255.1 uncultured Chryseobacterium sp. | reverse complement strand
GATACTGGCTGATGGGGAACTGGTGGGCGCGACCAGGGCGGTGAAGCGCTGAGGCTCACTTCCTCCAATCTGCTATCCTGACGCCCTGCAAGCGCTGGAAGTGGCGTGTTTGGCAGGTCGTCGGGGCAAGGCCGTGATTGAGTGCTGCGGCAGCGATAAGGAGGGGTATCCGGCCAGCGCAACCGCTTATTTCGTTGCGAAGCGAACCTTGCTCAAGTCAATGCCTGCTGCTTCTGCGGACCATTCGATGGGACCAAGGCCAACCGAAGCTCTGTTCCTGTTCAGCGTTTGGCGATCGACCAGGAAGATCTGGTCGGGCTGTGGACTGTAGTAATAGAGAAGGGTGCCGTAGCGTTGGGGCTTCCCTTCCTCGGAGTCAGCCATGTCGTCGAACATGCAGAGATAATTGGGTCCCAGGTTTCCTTTCGCCATGGCTGTCCGGATGTGGGGAAGCGTTCGCTGCCATTGGGCAGAGTTCGGATACTCAGGCGGGCGATGGTGCCAAAGCAGTAAATGGACACTTCCCACGGATAGGCCAAGTGCCTGTGCATTCGGGAATCCACTCTTCTCAACCAGTGCGATCAGTTTCTCGAAGTTGAGCGAATCGACACGCCGGGTCTCGTCGGTGTAGCCCTTCCCGCGCCGAGCCGCTTGATCGGCATCGTGCATGGCCTCGATCTCTTTGATGAGCATTGAGTCACAGCTGGCCGCGAAAACTTCGCGGTCGTGTTGCCAGCCGTTGCGGAAGGATTGCGACGCGGGGCTCTGGAGGTGTGTTTGAAGATCGGCAGCTCCAGAGTAGGTGTGCGGGTCGAAGCCGTGCCGCACGCCCATGCTCAGGAGCTTGTTGGCCACAGCCGTATCGCCCACCGCCAGAGCGCAGGAAACCGCATCGTAGCAATGCGTTCGGGTGAGCGCATCCAATTCGAATGCTTGCTGGAAAAGCCCGAGTGCTTTGCGGTGCTGACCAAGCTCTGCCAGATGAGTGGCTCCTTCGTTCAGCAGCCAGGCACGCAGCTTCCATTCAGGTTGGGCGATTAGGAGCGCCGGGATGAGCGCACAGAAAGTCAGAGGCCAGAGGTTGCGCGATGATGCCATCAAACGGCCATTTCAGCGATGACCTCCTCCGGATCCTTCACCCCCTCCATCATCCCCAGCACCTTCAGCATCACTTTGTCCAACAAGGTATCCGGGCAGCTGGCGCCGCTGGTGAGGATGATGGTGAGCGGGCGCTTCGCGGGCAGCCAGCCGCTCGTGCTCTCCACTTGGTGCGCGGGGTAGTTGAAGTGCCGGATGCTCCCGGCGCTGAGGATCTCGCGCTCGTCCTGGATGAAGTAGGTGGGGAGCTTGTGCTCCAGCAATTCAACGAGGTGGCTGGTGTTGCTGCTGTTGTAGCCGCCCACCACCAGCGCGAGGTCGGCATCGGCCTTCAGCAGTTCGTTGGTGGCCTGCTGGTTGTCGTTGGTGGCGTAGCATAGGGTGTCGCGCGTGTCGGCGAAGTGGTTCTTGAGATCCGCATCGCCGTGCTTGCCGATCATCACTTGCTTCAGGTGGTCGGCGATGGCCTGCGTCTCGGTGGCCAGCATGGTGGTCTGGTTCACCACGCCGATGCGCTGAAGGTCCTTGGCGGGATCGAAACCGGGCGTGCAGCGTGTGCCGAAAAGCTCGTGGAAGCGCGCGGCAGGCAATTCACCGGTGATGATGCGGCCGAGTTCCTGCGCCTCGGCCATGTCCTTGATGATCACGGCGGGCGCACCGGCGGCGGTGTGGCTGAAGGTGGCGCGCGTCTCTTCGTGCTTGGCCTTGCCGTGGATCACCACGGTGTGGTCCTTCTGGCCCAGTTGCGCGCTGCGATTCCACACTTTCTCCACGAAAGGGCAGGTCGTGTTGTGCTTCAGCGGGTCGATGCCAATGGACCGCAGCCTCTCCTCCGTTTCGAGTGTGGTGCCGAAGGCGGGGATGATCACGATATCGTCTGACGTGAGTTCGCTCCACTCCATCAACGGCTGGCCATTGGTGTCCTGGATGAAGCGCATGCCGCGCGCGGTGAGGTCCTCGTTCACGGCCGGGTTGTGGATCATCTGGCTGAGCAGGAAGATGCGCTTGCCCGGATTCTCATCCAGCGCCTTGTAGCTGATCTCGATGGCGTTCTCCACGCCGTAACAGAAGCCGAAGTGCCGCGCGAACACGAAGCGCACAGGGCCGAGATCGAGCAGGGTGGGGCTGAGGTCCTTCTTCTTGGGGTCCTGCGCCTTGCGCCAGGCCTTCAGGCGGCCGATGAGCGTGCTGCGGTAGTGCGTGGGGATCTCGAAGGTGCGCATGCGTTATCCAGGGCGTTCACGAAGAACGCCAAAGGTACCGCGGGTGTTCGGGCGGGCTAACCGCTCAGTCGAGCACCACCTTGCCCTTGTGCTCCTGGCGCAGCTTGCCGTGGAAGAACCAATCGGACAGGCCGTAATGCACGCCGCGCATCTTGCCGCTGCGGTGCTGGCCCAGGACCGCGCGCTTCCCGGAGAGCTTCTGCAAGGTGCGGGTGAGGCGCAGGTCCACCTCATCGCCTTTCATCTTGGGGAACTCGCGTTTCGCCCAGGCCTTGGAGATGGTGAGCAGGTCCTGCTTGGTGAGCAGGCTGTCGGCGCCCTTCACGGCTCCGGCCACCATGTTGTCCCACTGGTTCAGCCGATAGCCGCCCGTGACCTTGCGTTTCTTCTTGCGGCCGGGCTTGCGCCGGTACTTGCGCTTGGCGCCAGCGCCGCTTCCGGGCGGACGGCCCGGCCCGCGCTTGGGCGTATCGGCGCCGCTGCCATCATCGGCGGCCTCTTTCGATGCGCGGAGCTTCTTCAGCTCCGCGATGGCGTCGCGCACGCGGCCCAGCTTGTACATGAGCAGGCGGCGCTCGCCGAACAGATCGCCGAGCAAACGGTCGAGCTCTTCCTTCTTCAGACGTTCTCTTGCCATGGGAATAGGGATGTTGATGTTCGCGGTCGGGGGCGAAGCTATCCGAAAGCGATGCCCGGATGGCGATCAATGAACGAGCACGCGCGCCCCTGGGGCGAAGGCGGACATCGAGCCGATCACGCGCGCCTCCTGCCCATGCCGGGCGCAGATCGCGACCGCATCGCCCACGGCATCGGCGCGCACGGCGATCAGCAAGCCGCCGCTGGTCTGCGGATCGCTCAACAGCATCATCCGCTCCATGCTGCTGGCACCCTCGACCTTCTCGCCGTACGACTTCCAGTTGCGCAGGGTGCCATCGGGGTAGGCGCCGAGCTCGAGGTAGTGCCGTGCCTCGGGTATCACGGGCACTTGGCCGAATGCGATCTCGGCGCGAAGGCCGCTGCCCTCGCACACCTCGATCAGATGGCCGAGCAGCCCGAAGCCGGTGACGTCAGTGAGCGCGTGCACGCCTTCGAGCGCGCCGAGCTCCGTGCCGGCCCTGTTCAACTGCGACATGATCGCTGTGCCGATCCCGGCGTGCTCGGGCCTCAGGCTGCCGCGCTTCATGGCCGTGGCCAGGATGCCCAGGCCGATGGGCTTGGTGAGGAGCAGCGCGTCGCCGGCCCGTGCGGTATCGTTGCGCTTGATGCGCGCGATGGGCGCCTCGCCCGTGACGGCCAGGCCGAAGAAAGGCTCCGGCGCATCGATGCTGTGCCCGCCAGCGAGCACGATGCCTGCTGCCTGGCACGCGGCCCTTCCGCCATCGAGCACGCGCGCGGCGAGTTCGGCGGGCAGCTTCTCCACGGGCCAGCCGAGTATGGCGATGGCCAGCAGCGGCGATCCGCCCATGGCGTACACATCGCTCAGCGCATTGGTGGCGGCGATGCAGCCGAAGTCGAAGGCATCATCGGCGATGGGGGGGAAGAAATCGGTGGTGCTGATCAGGGCTCTTCCCTGGCCGAGGTCATACACGGCGGCGTCGTCCTTGGTGCCATAGCCCACCAGCAGATGCGAATCGGCGAAGGACTTCAGATTGCTCTTCAGCACCTGCTCCAGCACCGCGGGCGCGATCTTGCATCCGCAGCCGGCGCCGTGACTGAACTTCGTTAATCGGATGGGTTCAGCGGGTGCTTGCATGGGGGTGCGCGATGAGCCGTTCGGCGAGGCCGCGAAGATCGTTCGCGCCGGCGGACAGCCGGACCACGCTGCCGGACTCGCGGCGGCTTAGGCCATGGCCGTATGTCTTGTCGTAGTATGTGAGGGTGATGATCGCCACCATGCGCAGGTCGCCCGCTTCCAGTGCCTGCAGCGCGGCCTTGCAATGCTGCGGCCCCAGGCGCTTCTCGATGCGTTTGATCGCATCCGCCAGGTCCTTCGGGTCGAAGCGGCCGTAGTCCTGCACCAGTCGGTCGGCGCGTTCAGCTTGCGGCATGTCCGCGAAGAAGAGCGTGGACGTGCGCATGCGAGCGAAGAGGGCGTCCGGGATCTTGCAGCGTCCGATCAGCTGGCTCTCATCCTCCACCCACAGGGGCGCTGCGCGATCCACCATATGCAACGCATGCCACAGCAGATTCTCGAAATGCTCGGTGCTTGGCTGCGGTGCTTCGCCCAACGCGCCGAATGAAGAGCCCTTGTGATGGGCGAGCCCTTCGAGGTCGATGACTTGCGCGCCCAGCCCGCGCAGATGCATGAGCGTCTCGGTCTTGCCCGTGCCCGTGTAACCGCCGAGCACGCGCAGGTCCAGCGGCGCGGTGAACGATGCGAGCACGAGATTGCGGAAGCCTTTGTAGCCGCGCCTCAAGGTGCTCACTTCCGCGAAGCCTGCCCGATCGAGCAGCCAGGCCACGCTGCCGCTGCGCTCACCGCCGCGCCAGCAATGCACGCGGATCCCTCCCTGGGGCGCCAGCGCGCGGCTCCGCTCCACGATGCCCGCGAGCTTGGGCCCAACGATGCGCAAGCCTTCCAGCACGGCGGCCTCACGGCCCTGTTGCTTGTACAAGGTGCCTACGATACCGCGTTCATCATCGCTGAAGAGCGGGAGCGAGTGAGCACCAGGGATATGGCCTTGCGCGAACTCCTTCGGGGAGCGCACGTCGATGATGGGCGTGGTGAGCGCGAGGAAGTCCTCGATCAGTAGGGGTTGAATCATGTGAAGTAGTGGGCAGTCGGCAGTAGCCAGTAGGCAGTTGGAAGTGCGGTGCTTAACTGCCAACTGCCTACTGCCGACTGAGCCCTGCTCTCGCGCTCACGTGATCGGATTCAGGTTCACGCTGAAGACCGTGATGCTGTTCGGGTCGCGGTCGTAGAAGAGCTTGTCCAAGGCCTCCAGCACGTTCTTGGCGCGGAAGTACGAGGTCTGCAGCACGTTGTCGCCGCGCGCGCCCCATTGCACGGTGTAGCTGCTCGTGCGCTCCTTATAGGTCTTCACGTAATCGAGCATCTCGCGCAGCGCGTCCAGCTTGTCGCTGCCGGTGGTGGCATGGAAGAGGAAGCTCTGGCTGTGGTTGGGGTTGATGGTGATCAGGTGCAGGCGCGTGCGCTTGCC
>CAZFBP010000226.1:1867-5492 GCA_964517255.1 uncultured Chryseobacterium sp. | reverse complement strand
GGAGGGGTCGAAGGTCGTCCTCACCGGCGACGTGACCCAGGTGGACCTGCCCGACCGACAGCCCAGCGGCCTGCTGCCCGCCGTGCACATGCTGCGCAAGGTGGAAGGCATCACCGTCATCGAGCTCGATGAGAAGGATGTGATCCGCCACGAACTGGTGACGCGCGTGCTCTTCGCGTTCAAGGAGAAGGAGCGCGGGGAGAATGAACCCAAGCCATGAACACCACACTCCAACAGACGCTGATGCGCAGCGAGCTGCGGCATCCGCTCATCACCAAGGTCTATCGCGGCAAGGTGCGCGACGTGTACACACTGA
The DNA here is from genome assembly GCA_964517255.1 of uncultured Chryseobacterium sp. Classification (GTDB taxonomy): domain Bacteria; phylum Bacteroidota; class Bacteroidia; order Flavobacteriales_F; family PHOS-HE28; genus PHOS-HE28. Next base: position 5,176 of record CAZFBP010000226.1, on the reverse strand, counting down.
GCGACGGCCGCATCATCCTGGTGGCCAGCGACCGCATCAGCGCCTTCGATGTGGTGCTGCCGCGCGGCATCCCGCACAAGGGTCAGGTGCTCAGCCAACTCAGCTGGCACATGCTGCAGGCCACGCGCCATGTGGCGCCCAATTGGGCCATCGCGCAGCCCGATCCCAACATGGTGATCGGCCACGCCTGCCAGACCGTGAAGGTGGAGATGGTGGTGCGCGGCTATCTCGCCGGCCACGCGTGGCGCACTTACAGCGAAGGCAAACGCACGCTTTGCGGCGCATCGCTGCCCGAGGGGCTGAAGGAGAGCGACCGCCTGCCGAAACCCATCATCACCCCGAGCACGAAAGCGGATGAAGGGCACGACGAGGACATCACGCCCGACGAGATCCTGCGGCGCGGGCTCTGCACGCCAGCCGAATGGGACACCATGAGCCGCTATGCGTTGGCGCTCTTCGCCGAAGGCTCGCGCATGGCGCAGGAGCGCGGCCTGCTGCTCGTTGACACCAAGTACGAGTTCGGCCGCGCCGCCGATGGCCGCATCCTGCTCATCGATGAGGTGCACACCCCCGACAGCTCGCGCTACTTCTACGCCGACGGCTACGCCGACCGGCAAGCGCGCGGCGACCGGCAGAAACAGCTCAGCAAGGAGTTCGTGCGCGAATGGCTCATCGCCCACCACTTCATGGGCAAGGAGGGCCAGCAGGTGCCAACGATGGATGATGCCTTCGTGCAGAGCGTGACCGACCGCTACGTGGAACTCTACGAGCGCATCACCGGGCAAGCATTCACGCCCGCACCCACGGACGATGTGAACGCGCGCATGCAGAGGGCGGTGGAGGGGGTGCTGGGGTAGGGTGGTGAGTGCCAGGAGCACTCAACTTCGCCCAAATTGAATCGCCTCGGCGGCTCATTCACCTTGAACCGGTAGATCTTGTACGGCGGCTTATTCGCGCGGTGGCCGGGTCCCGGATACACCGCTTTGTTCTGCTTGAAGTCAGAGCGCCTGATCTCGCCATTCCAGATGGCCATGTGGCCGCTGGGGTTGCCCTTGCCCGAGCCATCCCCATCCGGGTCGGCCCGGCCCGCGATCACCACCACATCGCCCTTCTCGCAGGTGCCGGTATCCGAGGATGGCTCCATCACCGCCTCGAAGACCAGAGCCGCCATGCCAGCGCTGCAGTTCTGCGCGTGCACGCATTGCAGCTCGATGGCGCGCGACATCCTTGAATTGACTTAGCTGCAGCGGCAACCGCAACAAGAGCCCGTGGTGGTGAACGGCAGTGGAAGGCCGATGGCGAACGCGAGACTACTCGGCTTCAGGGAGCGTAGCGGCGGGAGGCCATGGGGCGCGAAGCTGTCCGAAGGGGAGGGGTGATAACGGCGAATGCGATGGCGGTATCAACCGCTGTAACCGAAATGATCGGTTCCGGGCGGAAGCCGAAAAGCCCGATGCAATGAGTAGGCGCGAATACAACGGAACATGAAAACCGGAATTCTCCTAATGCTCGCTGTCGCGCTCTTCACCCTGTCCGCCTGCGAGAAGGACGAAGCGGTGAGTCCGAACAGCAGCCCGAGCTGCGCCACGGGCACGCTGCGCTGCACCAATTCATCCACCAATACGGTCCAGCGGATCATGATCAGCGGCACGAATTACGGCTCGCTCGATCCCGGCGAGACCCGGAGCATCGAGCTGGCGCCCGGTAGCTGGTCCCTGCAGTTCGTAGGCATCAGCGGCGGGTCGGGGTGCAGCGCGAGCAACTTCAACATCGCCGCCTGCCAGACGGTGAGCCGCGCGTGCAGCCACTGAGTCGGTCAAGCAACCAGACTTGGATATACCTCCCTGCCATGCCCACCCTCCGCCCCATCACCAGCCACGCCGAGATCCTCGCTTACCACCGCTTCCGGTACGCGGTTTACGCCAATAGCGCACAACGCGGCTTCCTCGCCGGACCAGAGGGTTTCGATACGGATGCCTTCGATTCGAACGCCCTGCACCTGGGTTGGTACGAAGGGGATGATCTGGTGGGCTGCGTGCGGCTCCTCAGTCCGATCAAGGGGGCGCATCCCCTGCACTTCACCAAGGACCTGGTAGAGCCGCAACAGCTAGCCCTGGCATCGGCCATGCTCGCCGAAGCGAAGGCCGCCGGAGAACCGCTCTGCGAAGTGAGCCGCCTCTGCGTCGCACCCACGTACCGCTCGCTCGCCACCATCCGGCGGTTCGTGCTCGAGATCATCAGCACGGCCCACCGCTATGGGCGGGACCACTGCCTCTTCACCTGCGACGACCACCACGCCACCTTCTGGAAGCGCATGGGTTTCGCTTCTATCACTGGCTTCGAAGGGTACGCGCGCCCACGGAGCGAACGCCTCGGCTACCTGCTTCAGGGAAACTACCGTGAGCTCCTCGCGAAGCACCGGGCAGAATTGCAGCGCATCGGCTTCCAACAAGTGGCGCCCATGCCCATGGCCGCTTGAACAAGCTCACCCTGAACGCCATGAAAGCCGCCTTCCCATTGGTCCTGAAGAGCACGCACGGATGGGTCTTCATCCCCGCAGGCGATATCCTCTACCTCACAGCGGAGGATAAATACGCCCGGCTCACCTGCTTGAATGGATCGACCCTTGTGCTCTTCCACTCCCTGGCGGACCTGGAAGTACGCCTGGCCTGCGGAACCCGCATCGGCGACCTGCTCTTCGTGCGCACACACCGAAGTTGCATCGCGGCCATGCACCATGCCCGGGTGCTTCCACCGAAGGGAGGTATCGAACTGGCAAGCGGCCAGGTGTTGCCCTTGAGCCGCGGTGCGCGAACGGAATTGCTGCGCATCATGGGCTCCCTTCACTCCGCCGCGCGTGCCGTTCGCGCCGCCGTATTGCTGCTCGTCGGAAACCTGCTGCACTGAGAATGAATGTGCGAGAGGCTATTTCATCACCTTGTCCAAATGATCGAAAAGCGTGCTCAATGAGCAGACCACCTTGTCCCTGGAGTATGGGTAGTCCTCACTCCCAGGAGTGCAGATGAGCTGGAGCTTGGTACCTACTGCTGCGAAAGCCAATTGGTTCCCCTTGCTCAGCGCGGGAGCATTGGTGCTCTTGATCTCCACAGCGGCCACCGCCTTCAGTCCTTGGGTCACCACCAGGTCGAGTTCCGAACCATCATGGGTGCGGAAATAGCCGGTGCCGGCCCGATCGCCATAGCGCGCACGGACCTGCTGGATCACGAAGCCCTCCCAGGAATGCCCGTGCAATGCGTGACCCCGCAGGTCGTCCAGGGCGTTCACCCCGGTAAGGTGGTGCAGCACGCC
>CAZFBP010000226.1:0-1857 GCA_964517255.1 uncultured Chryseobacterium sp. | reverse complement strand
TGTCGCTGAGTTTCGTGAAGCCGGACTTGCCGGCCTTGGTGAGCCGCTTGCGCAAATTGGTGTGGTGGCTGGGCAGTGTGAAGGTCAGGAAAGCCTGCTCGAAGAAATCGAGGTAGCGCTGCACGGTATGCACGGTCATGCCGATGCTCTTGGCCAGGAGGCTTGCGTTGAGCACCTGCCCATGCACGCTGGCCACCATCTGCAACAAGCGGTGGGTGGTGCGTGGGTCGGCGGTGAGCCCGAGTTGTGGAAGGTCGCGCTCCAGGAACGTGCGCACCATCTGGCCGACGCGGTCGGCCGCCACCCTGGCTCCGCGAGAAAGGAAGACGGCGGGATAGCCGCCGCGCATCCACAGGCGCTGCGCCGCCGCAGCACCGACCTCCCCGACATGGAGCGGCATGAGGTCCATGTATGCCACCCGGCCCGCGAGCGATTCGGCCGTTCGCCGCACGATGGCCGGCGAGGATGAGCCCAGCAGCAGGAAACGCCCCATGCGTCTCTCCCGGTCAATGGCCGATCGAAGCACCGGGAAGAGCTCCGGCATGCGCTGCACCTCATCGATCACCACCAGTTCACGTTGGTGCGCTTCGAAGAAGGATTCCGCATCATACAGGCGTGCCATTTCCCGAGGCGACTCCAGGTCCAGGTAGGTCCACCTCTTACGCTGGGCGGATGCCAGCTCTTTGGCCAGCGTGGTCTTGCCCACCTGACGTGAACCGGTGATCACCACGGCAGGGAAGTCCCGGAGTGCCCGTTGGGCCAGGGGGAGCATTGAACGCTGTATCATCGGCTACGTTTTGTACCGCAAATGTGCATTGGGATCGCAAATATGCGGTGTACGTGACCCTCGCCACCAGAGGCCGGCCCACGGCATGGCCACGCACCCGATCCCCTGAAGGGCACCTCGAGGAACAATGAACGGGGCCTCAGCCCGATCATGAAATGGACCTGTGTGGTCGATCGGTACGTTCCGTTCGCTCCGCCGCGCGCGCAGTTCGCGCCGTCGTATTGCTGCTCGTCGGGAACCTGCCGCATTGATGCTCGCACGCCGCAGCGCCGAATAGTTTCATGCCGGTGATAACGCATGCGGACCTGCTGGTATACACCTCCAGAAACACAAACGGCCATGATCACCCTCACCCCCATCACCGACGCCGCCAAGCTCCAGGAGTACTACCGCTTCCGCTACCGCATATACAGCGAGAGCCGCAATAAGGTATTCCTAACGAGCAAGAACGGGGTGGACTTGGACGAGCATGATGCCCGCGCAATGCACTTTGGATGGTACATGGATGGAACGCTTGCCGCATGCGAGCGGCTCATACCACTGACGCTTCCAGAGGAGTGCTACCAATTGAAGGGCTTGTGCGATGAGACGGCGCGACACGCGACCCTAGCCTATCTCGGAGCTCATCTCGCCAGGGGTCATCGGATGATGGAATCCTCCCGCACATGCCTCGACGTGCCATACCGATCCATGGCCAACGCGAAGCAGCTCATTCTAGCCATCGTTGCCACTTCGCATAGTCACGGTTACGACCACGGTTTGTTTGGCTGCGACCGGTCACAAGCCGCGTTCTATCTGCGTTTGGGGTTTGAAGTCATCGAAGGTGCCTCACACATAGCGATCGAAGGGACAATGCTCACTAAGTGCATGATGAAATATGACTACTCACGCATCCTGGAGCGCAATCGGGAAGCTCTTCAGGCGGCCGCCATGGCATTGATCCCGATCCCACTGGCCGCATGAGTGATAACACCGACGGGCCTGCCGGTATACACCTCCAGAAACACCCACGGCCATGATCACCCTCACCCCCATAACGGACGCCGCCAAGCTCCAGGAGTACTACCGCT
>CAZFBP010000225.1:3354-5628 GCA_964517255.1 uncultured Chryseobacterium sp. | reverse complement strand
TCACCGTGGCGCTCGCGTTCGCGCAAGGAGCGATGCCCGTGACCGTGTAGGTGTAGACGCCGGGGTTCATCGTGGCGGGATTGTAATTGCCTCCCACCACAGGCGATGGACCGCTCCACGCGCCACCTGCCTGGGGAGTCCCTCCTAATTGCGCGAGCAACGATGCAGCGGCACTTGTGCTGCACAAGGTCAGCGTACCGTCGACGCCCGCATTCGCTGCGGCATTCTCGGTCACAGTGACTGTCGCTGTGGAATTCGCGCACGGCGGCGGATTGGTCACCGTGTAGGTGTACACTCCGGGGTTCATGGTAGCAGGATTGTACATCCCGCCCGCCACCGGAGACGGACCGCTCCATGCACCCCCGGCTGATGGACTTCCGCCGAGTTGAGCGATGAGACTGACTGACGCTCCGCTACTGCACAGCGTGATGCTCCCGTTCGTTCCAGCTGATGAAGCCGCGCTCTGGTTCACCGTAACGGTGGCCGAAGCGTTCTGGCAGCCGTTTCCGACCGTGTAGGTGTAAATGCCGAATGGATCGGAAGTCGGGTCGAAGGTGCCATTGTGCGCACCAGTCGGACCGACCCAAGTGCCACCGGCCTGTGGAGCTCCACCTAACTGTGTGAAGAGATTGATCGGTGGTGTCCCAGCGCAACTTGAGATTGAAGCGGAGATGCCCGGATTCGGCGGAACAGGCGGCAGCGCGACCACGTTCACGGTGAGGGCGTAGTTCGAGAGGTTCTGGAGCGGGCAGGCGTTGTCGTTCACATCCACCAGTACCGTGACAGGCGAGAGGGCGAGCACGGGGGTCCAGCAGAAGGTTCCCACCGCCGGGTTGGTGCCGCTCACCATGAAGGTGGAGCCAGGCAATTGCGCGGCGATCTGCGAGGAGAGCGAGATCACCGCAAGTGGATCGACATCGGTGAAGGTGAGGTCCACACAGGATGGCACACCATCGCATACTTCCACCGAAGTGGCGCTGGTGATGACCCCGCCACTAATGGAAGTGGGGCCCAGGTTGTCGGCCGGCGGATCGACGCAGGGAATCACGATGAAGAGGAAATCGCGCATCACCGTGCCGATGAGTTGGCCGAGGGCGTTGTACGAAGCGATCTGCAAGGCCACTACGTAATTGCCCGTGGCGGTCGGCGTGAAGTCGATCTGCCCTGTGGCGGGATTCAGCGTGATGCCTGGAATGGGCGCTGCGGCCGAGAAGCCTCCTTGATAGTTGACATTGGTGGGGAGAGGAGCGCCGAAGCGCGCGCTGATCAACGAGTACACCAGCGTATTGCCATCGGCATCGGTGACTTGCGGATTGTACGAGACCGGCTCGTTCACGCACACGTACGGAATGGACATGTCGCCGAACTGAGGCGACTGGTCGCAAAGGCCGCCGAGGTTGTTGAGCGTGGCGTTCACGTACATGCCCGGCGTGCCCACCACATTCTGCGTGGTTGCGCGACAGCAGATGTACCAACTGATGTTCCAGCTATTGCACGGCGAGAGGAAAAGCGTGACCTGGAACTGGTAATGCATGACACCCGGCTCGGTGCCGCCGTTGCACGTGGAATTCAGGAGCTGGGATCCGCAGAGCTGGGAGACCTCGTTGGTCTGCACCAAGGGAATGTTGGGCAGGCTGAAGCTCACGCCACAGTTGTTCGTGAAATAGAGCGTCTGCGGAATCATCGGCGCCCCGGAGCAGTCGAGGAAGAGGTCCAGGGTGACCTGGTACTGATTGGCGCCCAAGCACACGTAGGTGATATCCGCGCCAGCGAAGTGATCGGCGCGCGCGCGCGTTGACCAAACCGCGATCACGGCGACCATGAACAAGCGTGATGCGCTCAGAAGGCGGTGCATGGCGTGTGAACTGCGGAGCTATCGTTCGTGCCGACTGACGGCAAGCCGTCAAAGCTACTCAAACCCATTCCAGTTCAGCGGCTTACGACTGGCCGTTGCGTGGCGCTTCAACGGGCAGAGGCGGCCTCGGTTCCGGAGGAGCAAATAACCTGGGGCAAGCCTCTTCTGCATGGCGGGCACGGCTACTTTTGCCCGCCTCAAAACCAAGACGGTTCCAATGCGGGCGCCGACGCCCCTCTTTTCCCAGCATGGCCCATCCCTTACGCTTCTCTTACGGCCTTGGCCGATTGGCAATCCTGGCCTTCTGCGCCTGCCCCGCAGCGGGGATGGCGCAAACCGATACGCTCCTTCAGCCTCAGCCCGACACCTCGGCCACCAACCGCCCGGCGCTGACCTGTTAGCCGGGCATCACGTGCAGT
>CAZFBP010000225.1:0-3344 GCA_964517255.1 uncultured Chryseobacterium sp. | reverse complement strand
GTCGGCGCCTCCGAGGTCGTGCACCCCGAGCGCTCGACCGCGCTGCGCCTGGCCTACAAGGACCAGCTCCCGGTCTTCACCCTGACCACCGACGACCTGGACGGCGAACTGGGCAACCAGGACATCAGCGGCATCCTGCAATCCTCGCGCGACCCGTTCACAGCCGTGGCCGGCTTCAACTTCGGTCAGGCGCGCTTCCGCATCCGCGGCTACGACGGGGAGAACACCATTGTCACCATTAATGGGGTGCGCGCGAACGACTTGGAGACCGGTTGGGCCGTTTGGAGCAACTGGGCGGGCCTCAACGATGTGACCCGGTGGATGCAGGTGCGCACCGGGATCAGTCCAAGCCGTTTGAATTTCGGCAGCATCGGTGGCACCACGGACATGAACATCGCCGCCAGCGCGTTGCGGAAAGGCGTGCGCGTCTCCTACGCCAGCGCGAATCGCGCGTACCGCAACCGCGCGATGTTCACCTACGCCACGGGCATGAGCCCGAAGGGGTGGGCCTTCGCCATCAGCGGCTCTCGTCGTTGGGCGAAGGAAGGCTACGTGGAGGGCACCTCATTCGATGCCTATTCCTATTTCCTCTCCGCCGAGAAGCGCATCAACAAGCGCCACACCATCAGCTTGAGCGGCTTCGGGGCACCCATCCGGCAGGGACGGCAGGCGCTGGCCGTACAAGAGGCCTACGACCTGACCGGGGATCCGTGGTACAACCCGAACTGGGGCTACCAGGCGGGTGAGAAGCGCAACGCCAAGATGAGCCACGATCACAAGCCCATGGTGCTGCTCACGCACACCTTCAAGCCCGATAGCACGACCACGCTCATCACCTCGGCCTACTACACCTTCGGGCGCGATGGCCTCACCGGCCTGAACTGGTTCGATGCGAAGGACCCGCGGCCCGACTACTACCGCTACTTGCCGAGCTACCATCGTTACGAGGACAGCCACCTGTATGACGACCGCGTGCGCGCCTGGGAGAACGACGTGAACACGCGCCAGCTCGATTGGGACCAATTCTGGTTCGCCAACCGCAAGAACATCTATCAGGTGGAGAACGCCGACGGCATCGCCGGCAACACCGTGACCGGCAACCGGAGCAAGTACATCGTGGAGGAAGTGCGGCAGGACCCGCGTCGCATCGGGCTGAACAGCGTGTGGAGCAAGGCGCTCGACCCACGCACGCAGATCACCATCGGGGGCAGTTTCCACAAGCAGCGCACGCACTACTTCAAGGAGGTGAATGACCTGCTGGGCGGCGACTTCTGGCTCGACATCGACCAGTTCGCCGACCGCGATTTCAACGACTCCACCATCTCGCAGAACGATCTGGACGTGACGAACAAGCTGGTGCGCGAGGGAGACCGTTTCGGCCACGACTACAACATGCGCACTTGCTACGCCAACCTCTTCGGGCAGTGGGAGAAGCGCTGGACGCATCTGGAGGCGTACGTGGGACTGGACCTCTCGCACACCAGCTTCTGGCGCGAGGGAATCCTGCGTAACGGGCGCTTCCCCCAGAATTCAGAGGGCGAATCGGAAAAGCAGCGTTTCGTGGGCTATGGGCTGAAGGGCGGCGTGATCGGCAAGATCACGGGGCGTCATTTCGTCACGATGAACGCCGCTTACATCGTACGGCCTCCGGCGGCGAGCATCGCCTACCTCTCGCCGCGCGTGCGCGATGCAGTGCTGGCCGGGCTCACCAGCGAATCGACGTACGGCGGCGACCTGAGCTACGTGTTGAAATCGCCCAAGTTGAAAGGCCGCTTCACCGGATACTACACGCGGATCATGGATCAAGCGTGGAACCGCAGCTACTACCACGACGAGTTCAACACCATCGTGAACTACGCCATGACCGGCGTGGACCAGGTGCACCGGGGCATTGAACTGGGCGTGGAAGCGAACCTCACGAGCACCTGGCAGTTGAGCCTCGTGCATGCCGCTGGCAACTACACCTACGACTCGCGCCCCAGCGCCACCATCACGCGCAACAACAGCGAGGAGGTCTTCGCTTCGGACCGCACCATCTATTGGAAGGGCTACCGCGTGGGCGGCATGCCGCAGAGCGCCTCGTCCTTGGGACTGCGCTACAACTCGCCGAAATTCTGGTTCGCCGGCGTGAACGCGAATCACTTCCGCCACATCTACCTGGACCCCAACCCCGATCGCCGTACGCAGGAAGCGCTGGAGAACCTGGTGACCAGCGATCCCCAATGGGAGGGCAACCTGGCCCAGCAGCGCCTCGATGACCAGCTCACCGTGGACCTCTTCCTCGGCAAGAGCTGGATGATCAAGCGGCGCTACCGGATCGCGGCGAACCTTTCGGTGAGCAACGTACTCGACAACCGTGAGTTCCGTGTGGGCGGCTTTGAGCAGCTCCGCTACGACCGGATGGACCCCAACCGTTTCCCCGCGAAGTACAGCTACCTCTTCGGGCGCAACTACTTCGCCATGATCACCTTCAGTTTCTGATGATGAAGACCAACTCCACCATGATCCGTCAGATCGCCTTGCTCCTTTCAGCCACTGCCCTGGTGCTCGTGGGCTGCGAGAAAGAGCTTGACTCCCCGCCGCAACGCAGTTTGCCCGTGGGCGAAGTGCTCACGGTCGCACAGCTCCGCGCGCTCTATTCCACTACGCCCGTGCGCTTCGGCGGCGACAGCAGCGTGTACGCTGTGGTGACCGCCGATGAAGAAAGCGGCAACCTGTACAAGAACGTGTACGTGCAGGACCACACCGGCGCCATCGTGCTGCGCCTGCTCAACAGCGGTGGTCTCTACCAAGGTGACAGCATCCGCATCTACCTGCCCGGCACGGTGCTGAGCGCCTACAATGGGCTGCTGCAACTGGACAGTATGGACGTGGACAACAACGTGGTGAAGCAGGCCGCAGGCGTGCAGAAAGCGCCGGAGCTGGTCACCATCGCCGACATCAATGCTGTTTACAGCCCAGCCTGGAGCCACCCGCTGCAGGCCAAGCTGGTGCGCATTGAGGGCGTGGAGTTCATCGCTAGTGAAGTCGGATTGACCTATGCGAACGCTGCCACCCAGGAGACTGTGAACCGTACGCTCACTGATTGCAACGCCAGCGTGCTAGTGCGCAACAGCGGATATGCCAATTTCGCTGGGCAACCGCTCCCGGCAGGTAACGGCAGCTTCGTTGGCGTAGTAGGCCAATTCGGCTCCGACATGCAGCTTTTCATCCGCAACGTGGCGGAAGTGCAGCTCAATGGCCCACGCTGTAGCGGTGCGCTGCCGATCATGCAGAAGAACTTCAATGACGCGAGCGCGACTTCCGGTGGCTGGAGCACTTGGTCCGACAACAATATCCCATGG
>CAZFBP010000224.1:5401-5647 GCA_964517255.1 uncultured Chryseobacterium sp. | reverse complement strand
CATTCCTCGGCTTCGCGGCGCGAGCCTATGCCGGCGCGCGCCATCACCTTGGCGGAGAGCCGCAGCGCCACCGATGCGGCCGATGCCCGCGCGCTGGTTGAGGCCTGCCTGCCGTTGAGCGGCAGCGCGCTGCGGCTGGGCATCACCGGCATCCCTGGCGTGGGCAAGAGCACCTTGATCGATGCGCTCGGCCTCCGGCTCATCACGCAAGGGCATCGAGTGGCCGTGCTGGCCATCGACCCCAGC
>CAZFBP010000224.1:0-5391 GCA_964517255.1 uncultured Chryseobacterium sp. | reverse complement strand
CGCGCAGCGGCGGCAGCATCCTGGGCGACAAGACGCGCATGGAGCGCCTGGCGCAACGCGATGAAGCGTTCATCCGCCCCACGCCAGCGGGCGGCGTTCTCGGCGGCGTGGCCCGCCGCACGCGCGAGGCCATCATCCTGTGCGAAGCGGCAGGCTACGACCGCATCCTGGTGGAGACCGTGGGCACCGGCCAGAACGAATTGGAAGCGGACCGCATCACCGACCTGAACCTGCTGCTGCTCATCGCCGGCGCGGGCGATGAGCTGCAAGGCATCAAGCGCGGCATCATGGAGTCCGCGGACCTGATCGCCTTCACCAAGTGCGATGGCGACGCCAGTCAACGGGCTGCAACAGCGCGGCGCGACCTGCTCGGCGCGATCCAACTCCTTCCCCCGCGCGCGAGCGGCCGTCGCCCAGAGGTGCTGCTCACCAGCGCGGTGCAGGGTGATGGGATCACGGAGCTCGCCGCACGCATCGAGGCGTTGCACGCCGAGGACCGTGCCAGCGGACATCTCCAGGCGAAGCGCAGTGAGCAGTCGCTCCATTGGCTCGATCAGTCCATCACTTTCGGATTGAGCGAGGCGTTCAGCGCCGATCAGCGCGTGCAGGTGGCGATGCCTGCGCTGCGCGAGGCCGTGCGCGCCGGCACCATGTCGCCCTCCGCCGCTGCCAAGGAATTGCTCACGCTATTCAGAACAGGCGCCGCACCTCGTCCTTGACGGCCACGAGGCCCTCTTGCGTGGGGGTGTGCGAGAGGCGGCCGCTGTTCTCGAAGACGCGGCGGCTCAACTCGCTGCTGCTCGCGCCATCGCCCACCTGGTCGAGGCTCAGGTTCACCAGCCGGATCGTCTCGTCCTTGGCCTGCCGCACCTTCTGCCAGGCGCGGTCGCTCACGTAGATCTGCTGCGTCACGTTGTGCTCGAATTCCTCGCGGATGGCGCCGGTGACCGCAGCGTGCAGGTCGCGCGCGTCCATGCCGCTGCGGTGCACGCGCAGCAGCAGCGGCCCCGGCTCGATGCGCTCCAGGAAGAGCGTGAGCCGCTCATAAGCCTGCAGCCGGAGCGGAAGCACCTGCTTGTGGTCGTCCTTGCGCGTCTCGGCGATGCGCTCCGCCTGGCGCTCGGCCGAGCGCGCGCCCAGGAAATGGCGGATGCTGTAGAATGCGGTGAGGAAGACCACCACGCTGGGCATGATGGCCACCAGGACGAGCACAACGGGATCGTTCATCGTGGGAAAAACCGTGGACGAATATCGGCCAAAGCTGCCGGAAGCGCCGCGAGGCCGGGCCGTAGATTCGCCGCCAGCCAGCGCATGCACCTCTCCCCTGTAGCCCGATCCATTGTTGAGCCAGCCACCCTGCTCATGGCCCGACGCAGCCGCGAGCTGCGCGCGCAAGGCCGCGACATCATCGACCTGAGCCTCGGCGAGCCCGACCATGACCCGCCCGCCTTCGCGCTCGATGCCGCGCACGAGGCGCTGCGCGGCCCGTGGCACAAGTACACGCCAGTGAACGGCTACCTGGATGTGCGCGAGGCCATCGCCCGGAAATTCGAGCGAGACAACGGCCTGACGTACTCGCCCGAGCAGATCGTGGTGAGCACCGGCGCGAAGCACAGCATCATGAACGCCGTGATGGCCCTATGCGGCCCCGGCGACGAGGTGGTGATCCCCGCGCCTTACTGGGTGAGCTACTCCGAGCAGGTGAAGCTCGCCGGCGCCACGCCCGTGATCGTGCCCGGCACGCTCGAAGAGGATTGGAAGCCGCCGGTGGAGCGCATCGCGGCGGCGATCACCCCGCGCACGCGCCTGCTCATGTTCAGCTCTCCGTGCAATCCGAGCGGATCCGTGCTCTCCAGGGCGGAGCTCGAGGCGCTCGCGGCGGTGGTGGCGCGGCATCCGGGGCTCTATGTCATTGCCGACGAGATCTACGAGCACATCGTCTTCGAGGGCGCGCACGCGAGCTTCGCCGCGCTGCCCGGCATGCTCGAGCGCACCATCACGGTGAACGGGCTCAGCAAGGCCTTCGCCCTCACGGGCTGGCGCATCGGCTACATCGGCGCGCCGCTCTGGATCGCGCAGGCCTGCACCAAGATCCAAGGGCAGTTCACCAGTGGCGCCAACAGCATCGCGCAGCGCGTGGCCAAGGCGTGCATGCAGGCCGATCCCGCGATGCTCGCGCCCATGCGCGCCGATTTCCTGCGTCGCCGCGACCTCACGCTCAACGCCATGAAGGCCATCAGCGGCTGGCGCTGCAACGTGCCGCAAGGCGCCTTCTACCTGCTGCCCGATGTGAGCGCGAGCTTCAATGGCAGCACCATCAAGGGCGCGGTGGACCTGAGCCTGCACCTGCTCGACGCGGCCGGCGTGAGCCTCGTGGAGGGTGCCAGCTTCGGCGCGCCGAACACGCTGCGCATCAGCTACGCCACCAGCGATGCGAAGCTCACCGAGGCCATGACGCGCGTGGCGCGAGCGGTCGGAGAACTCGTTCCCGCATGAGCGATGCCGAACGCTTCCTCGCGAGCTGCGGGCGCACGCACCTGCTCGTGGTGGGCGACGTGATGGTGGACGCCTATCTCTGGGGCCGCGTGGACCGCATCTCCCCGGAGGCGCCCGTGCCCATCGTGCAGGTGACGCGACGCAGCGCCCGCCTTGGCGGGGCCGCCAACGTGGCGCTGAACGCGCATGCCCTGAACGCCACGGCCACCATCGCCACGGTGATCGGCGACGATGCTGATGCCGGCCGCGTGGAAGCGCTGATGCGCGAGCAGCAATTGCCCATCGACGGCATCGTGCGCTCCAAGCCGCGCCGCACCACCGTGAAGACACGCGTGATCAGCGGCCACCAGCACGTGGTGCGCGTGGATGAGGAACAGGAGGACGACCTCTCCGCGGCCGAGGAGCGCGCCTTGCTCGACCGCATCGATTCCCTGATCGCCGCGCGCCGCCCGGACGTGATCGTGATGGAGGACTACAACAAGGGCGTGCTCACCGCAGCGGTGATCGCGGGCGTGATCGCCCTGGCGCGGAATGCCCGCGTGCCCGTGGCCGTGGACCCCAAGAAGCGCAACTTCCTGGCCTACGGCGGCGCGGACCTCTTCAAGCCCAACCTGAAGGAATTGCGGGAAGGATTGAAGACCGAGATCGATCCGGCCGATGACGCGAGCCTCGCGCGCGCGTGCCATGCGCTGCAAGAGAAGCTCGGCAACCGGCTCTCGCTGGTCACGCTCAGCGAGCACGGCGCCTACGTGCACGAAGCCGGCCATGGCACGCGCGTCTCGGCCCACCAGCGGAAGATCGTTGACGTGAGCGGCGCGGGCGACACGGTGATCGCCGTGGCGGCGCTGGCGCTGGCGCAAGGCCTGGCTGCCGCGAGCATCGCCGCGCTCAGCAACCTGGCCGGCGGGCTGGTGTGCGAGGAAGTGGGCGTGGTGCCCATCGACCGCGAGCGCTTCAGGCTCGAATGCGAACGGCTGCACCTTCCGGCATGACGGTGAAACCGTACAGCGACGTCGGCTCGAAACGCGAGCAGGTGGAGAGGATGTTCGACGCCATCTCACCGAAGTACGATCTGCTCAACCGCCTCTTCTCCCTCGGCATCGACCAGGGCTGGCGGCGCACCGTGATCCGCATGGTGAAGCAGCAGCCGGTGGACCGATTGCTCGATGTTGCCACCGGCACCGCAGACCTCGCGATCATGGCCGCGCGGATGAGTGCCGCAAAGCAGGTCACCGGCGCGGACATCAGTGAAGGCATGCTGAAGCACGGCCGCGAGAAGGTGAAGGACGCCGGCCTTGACGATCGCGTGGAACTGCTCCGCGCCGACAGCGCCGCGCTGCCCTTCGCCGATGGCGCCTTCGAGGCCGTCACCGTGGCCTTCGGCGCGCGCAACTTCGAGGACCTGGAGCGCGGCCTGCGCGAGATGCTCCGCGTACTAGCACCGGGCGGACGCCTATTCGTCCTGGAATTCAGCAAGCCGAGCGGCTCAGTGATGGGCGCCCTCTTCCGCTTCTACTTCCACCGCGTGATGCCCGCGATCGGCCGTGCGGTGAGCCGCGACAGCGCCGCCTACACCTACCTGCCGCAGAGCGTGGACGCCTTCCCCGATGGCGAGGAATTCCTGCGCATCGTGGCGCGTTGCGGCGGGCGTGATGCGCGCATGCGAAGGCTCACCGGAGGGGTCGCCACCATCTATCATGCCGTGCGATGATCCGCGAGCCACGCACGAATCGCCTCCTACTTTCGTTGCCGAACCGATGAACCTGCGCGCGCGCCTCACCTTCCTTCCCTTCCTGATGATGCTCGCGGCCCCGCTCTCCGCTCAGCGTGACAAGCGCATCGTGCAGGAGAACCTGCCCACCTTCGACCTGCGGCCCTTCCACTTCGGCTTCCTCCTGAGCTACAACACCAGCGACCTGTTCGTGACCATGAAGCCCAGCTCGCTCACGGACACGCTGCTCACGCTCGATCACATCCGCCAGCCGGGCTTCAACCTGGGCATCGTGGCCAGCTACAACATGAGCAAGAACCTCAGCGTGCGCTTCCTGCCCACGCTCAGTTTCCAGGAGCGCAAGCTGCAATACAAGTTCCGGCGCAGCGACGGGGCCGAGGTCTTCTTCCAGAAACCGGTGGAGAGCACCTACCTGGAGTTCCCCTTGCTGCTCAAATTCCGCACGGACCGGATCAACAACGTGGCCATGTACATGATCGGCGGCGGCAAATTCGCCATCGACATGGCCAGCCAGAAGGACGTGGACAACGCGCTGGACGATGAGATCGTGGTGAAGCTGAAGAAGTACGATTACGCGGCGGAGGTGGGCGCCGGCATGGACATGTTCCTGCCCTATTTCAAGTTCGGCCTTGAGCTCAAGGCCGCCTTCGGCATCCCCAACCTGCTGATCGACGACGGCACGCGCTTCAGCACGCCGGTCGAGAGCATGCGCTCCAAGGCCTGGGTGCTCACCTACACGTTTGAAGGTAGAAGCGCCGGGGGTTGAAGAAGGTTGACTGGGGCTGAGGGTTGAAATCAACCCGCAGCCAGCCATCGGCAGGCAAGCCTGCGCGGCCGCCGTGCGCGGCATCAACCTTCAACGCGCAACCTGATGTCCGTGGCCCGTGCATTGGCAGCAACCTTCAACCTTCCCGCAGCCTATTTTGCCACGCATGGAACGCGTGGTCGATATCGTGCTCTCGCCGGTGGAAGCGGCAGACCCGGTGCTGGTGCGACTTGCAGCGGAGGAAGCGGCCGCGATGATGCGAGGCACGGCCCTCAGCGCGCGCATCCTGAAGCGTTCCATCGACGCGCGCAGCAAGCAGCCCCGCATCCGCTTGCGCGTGGCCGTGAGCGATGCGGTGCTGGCCGATGAGCGGATCGAGGCCCCAACGCTTCGCGAC
>CAZFBP010000223.1:0-5648 GCA_964517255.1 uncultured Chryseobacterium sp. | reverse complement strand
CGCGCCAGCGGCACGCGCAGGGTCACGCGCTCTTCGCCGTTGTCCAGGCGCACGAACCAGATGCCATCGGCCAGGTCGTTGCTGGGCAGCAGGGCGCGCGTGCCGCTCATGCGGCGGCTCAGCACCAGGCGGCCCGTGGCATCGAGCAGTTCCGCCGTCACCGCTTCGGTGCCCGTGAAGGCATGCACCACGGCGATGCCCTGCGGCGTGGCCCACGCGCGGTGCTCGGCGGCCGCGGCCTGGCCGACGCCGGTGCTCAGCTCAACGGTGATGTCGGTGGTGGCCTGGTCGCTGCAGAGCCCATCGCTCACGCCCAAGGTCACCGTGTAGGTGCCGGCAGCGGCCCAAGCATGCACGGGGCTGGCCTCGTCGCTGGTGCTGCCATCGCCGAAGTCCCAGGCGTAGCTGCTGGCGGCCTGCGCGGCGGTGAACTGCACGGGCTGGCCCACGCTCACCGTGCTGTTGTCGGCGGTGAAGGCGGCATCCGGGCCGTTGTTGATGTGCAGCATGAAGCGCAGCACGGCCGGGTCGGCAGCGGCATCCATGGTGAAGGTGTACCCGGGGCCGTCGAGCAGGCTCACCATCGCGCCCGTCTCCAGGTCCTCGATGGCCAGGCAGCTCAGCTCCAAGCCGCCCACCTCCACGGCGCTGATGGTGTACTCGCCGGTGACCCCGACGTTCACCGCCAACGGCAGGCTCACGCCCGCATCCGCATCGCCGTACGCGTTGATCGCCATCTGCACGCCATCGGTGAGCGTGGCGATCTGCGGCGCCTCGTTGTGCCCCATCACGTACTTCTGCGCATCATCGGCATCGGCGCCGGGCTGCCCTTCGCCGAAGACCATGATCGCCTCATCGCTGAAGTTGTTCAGGCCGCTGCCGATGCGCAGGCGCAGGTGCGCCGCCGGCTCGCCCGTGAGGCCGAACATGCCGCCGGCGTTGTCGTTCACCTTATCGCCCTCATCCACCGTGGTGGCCACCGCGCTGCCAGTGGCCTTCAGGAAGAAGCCCTGCATGCTCTGGATGGTGTTGGTGGCGTTGTTGGTGCCGAACCCGAGGCTGATGTCCCACACCGCCGTGTTGCCGTTGTCCGGGTTGAAGAAGGTGACGAAGTCCGCCACATCCGCCCCGCGCGCGATCAGGTTGAAGGCGATGGGGCTGGGCAGCGGGTTGCTCACCAGGTTCCAGCCATCCACCGCCGGCGTGCTCGTGTCGGTCCACGACATCGGCAGCGTCACCGGGGTCTGCGCGATCACAGGTGAATTGCCGCCCAAGTCCATGGTGAAGGCCGCCGTGTTGAGGAAGCTGGTGCCGGCCCACACCGAGAAGCCTTGACCCAAGGTCAATGCCTGCGCCGAGCTGCTCACGCCTTGCAGGCCGTCGTTCACCAAGGTGCCCGTATTCGTCTCATCGTACCAACGGATGCTTGGCCATAGGATGTTGCTGCCCACGGGATCATCGAAGTTGGGGAACTGCGAGCCGGGGTAGCCCGCCGTGATGAAGTCATCCTGCCAATTGGCCACCGTGCGGCCCTGGATGGGACTGCCCATCAGCAGCCAGTTGGTGGGGCCTGCCAGGCGGTAGCGTTCGATCTTCAGGTCGCCGGTGTAGCTGGCCGTGGCCTCAACAGGCCCCAAGCGGCCGGTGTAGGCGGCCGTGCTGCGCAGCACCACGCTGGCGCCGGTGCAATCGAAGGCGCCATCGTCGATCTGCAGCGTGCCACGGATGTGCATGTTGCCCGTCACGGTAACGCCGGTGGTCATGCCCGCGCGGAAGTCCCAGAAGCTCGCGGTGCCGCCCAGTGCGAGGTTGGCGCTCGTGCCCTCGGTGATCTGAAACTCGCTGTTGTCAGCGGCGTTCAGCGTGCCGTTGATGGTGTTGGTTCCTGCGGTTGATTTCATCCAGCGGTTGGCATCGATGTTCAAGATGGCGCCATTCTCCACCGTCACCGAACGGGCCGTGGTGTTGGCATCAACCGTCACGTCGTCGCCGCTCTGCACCACCATGTTGCTTGCGTTGGTCCACACGGCTGGGCCAGCAGTGCCGCTGGGCGTATCGCTCCAGATGGGGTCGTTCACATGGCCCGTTGCGCGGCTGTAATAGGTATCGACGGCATCGGTGGTTACCGAGATGGTGTTGCTGAAAACGGCCGAGGCGCAGCCGCCGGTGGCACGCAAGCGGTAGTAGTAGTTGGTGGCTCCCAAGAGGCCGGTCAAGCTCTCTGAGGTAGCGCTGCCCGCATTGAAGCCGTCGTAGCCCGCGATGTAGCTCTCGGGCTGACCCGCGATCACGATGTTGTCGATGCCGCTGGTGCCACCTGCTGCAACCGTATTGCCTTGCGTGTCGGTGTTGCTGGTCATGATCCAGCGCAGGAAGAGCTGCGCTTGATCGTTGCACGCGCCGGGCATGGCCACGTCGGTGAGCATGCCGCTGGTCCAATTGTTCTGAACGGTCACGCTTGAGCTCGGCACCAAGGTCCAGGTGCCGCCCGTGCCGATCCGGTATTCAACCTGCCAATCGCGTGGGCCAGTGTTGCTGGAGCGTTGCGCGCTGGAGAGCGTGAGGTTGTGATGGTCGGCAGTACTGATCTCGATCATCCAGTACTTGGCGCCGCTGCCAGCGTTCCAGCCACTGCCGGTCGCAGCGCTCGTTGCACTTGAGGCGACGGGAACGTAAGTGATCGTTCCGGTGCCGCCAATAGTGGTGAGCGTAGCCCCGCTGTTGGCACCGATGCCGCCATCGGCAATGTTGTTATCGGGGTTGCTGGGGAAGTTCCATTCGGCAATGGTTGCCGGAGTGGGATCCAGGAAGCCGCTGTAGCGGCTCACATCGAGGAAGTAGGTGGTTGCCCCGATGTTGTTCCAGTTGGCATCGAAGCCGCTGGTGCTGATGTTCGTTCCGGCAATAGCAACGGGATCAACGGTGGTCTCGTCGTCGTTCACGGATACAGTGCGGCTGCTGGGACTGCCCACGAAGGGGGTGCCATCGCCGCCGCTCAGGTTGGCGAATCCGAAGGTGAGCACATCGGTGCCGTTGCAGAGCATGTCGTCCGTGAGGGTGAGCGTCACGGTCTTATCGGCGCCATCGTTAGCTGCCCAGTTCACCGTTTGGCTGCTGAAGCCGTTCACGCGCGCCGCATTACCGGAGCTGAGCACCACATCGACGCTGGTCGCATTCGTGGTGCTGTGATCGGCGATGCTCACCGTGAGAGCGGCAGTGCCGTCATCCTCGTTCACCGTGAGGTTGCTGCCGCCGAAGAAGACGGAGGTGTTGGACCCCGAGGCGGTAACGCTCCCGCCAATGGCCAGGTCATCTCCAGTGAGGCGACCGATCGCGAAGGTGCCGGTCCCTGCGGAAGCACCCCAGCCGAAAAGCCGGATCGTGATCGTGGTGCCGGACGCCACGTTCTGCAAAGCGCTTATGCCCGTGAGGTCGATCTGCATTTGCGCAGCGCCATTGGTTAGGGTCGATGTGTAGCTGATCGCAGAGCCAATGTCAGTCCCCGCCGTGCTGAAGCCATCCAAGCTGTATTGCCATTGGAAGGCATTGGGGCCGGTGCTGGAGCGGCGGAAGTTCACATCCAGCGTGGAGAGCGAGACCTGGTAGCCTGATTGAGCGCTGATCGCGAACTGCATGTGCTCGTTGGCGGTGATCGCGGCAGCGAGCGAGCTGTTATCCCAGGCCGTTGACGAGAAGGCGCCCGCCAACGTGCTCGTATTGATCCCAGCTCCCCTTGAGAGCGTCGATGTGTTCAGGTTGGAGTTCAGCGTGGTGGCATTCACCGTGGCTTCATTGCCAGCCAAACCGTTGCACTCCCAAGCAATGATCTGCGCAATCGAACTTGAGGTGACCACAACCATGAAAGAGGCCAGTGCAGCCACCTTCTTCAGCGTAACGAAATTCCTCATATCACAGGGTTTTGGGCACCGGCAGGGCAGCCGGTTGGTTTCATTTTCAGGACCGCCAAAGTAGATTCTTGGGCGCATCCATTCAGGGGTGTTCATTCATTCAGCCCAAGGGTCTCGGGCACGATGGCCCCAAACGTAGCGCGGCCCCTCCGTTTCCGGAGGGGCCGCGCCCATTTAGCTGCTGTTTATCAGGGCCTATCGCACCACTACCACTGGCACGGTGCGGCTCTCTTCAGCGGTGCTCACGCGCACGTACCAGATGCCGCTGGCGAGGTCAGTGGCGGGTACCGTCATGCGGCCCACCTGACCGGCCACACGCTGCTGCTTCCAGACCTGGCCGGCCTCGTTGATCAGCTCCAGGGTGAGGGGCAGCACGTCACTGAAGCCATGCTCAATCACCAGGTGGTCGCCGCTCAGCCAGCCGCGCATGCTCGTGCTCGGGGTCGCTTCGGCTAAGCCAGTGCTCAATTCCACGGTAACGGTTACCGTGCTGGTGCTGGTGCAGTAGCCATTGCTGGTGGTGAGCACCACGGTATAAGTGCCTGGGGCGGCATAGGCGTGCTCAGGAGCTTCCTCCTCACTGGTGCTGCCATCGCCGAAATCCCAGTTCTGGCTGGTGGCATCGGTGCTTGAGTTGATGAAGATAACCGGCTGGCCCACGGTCACGGTCAGGCTCACGGCGCTGGCACCGGCCACAGGGGCGTTGCCCGAGCCCACGGTCACCTCGGCGCTCACTGTGCAGCCGTTGGCATCGGTGCCAGTGGCGGTGAACACGCCCGCAGTCGCCGGACGTTCCATGCCGGTGGCGCCATCGCTCCAGCTCACTTCGTAGGGCACCGTACCACCCTCGATCGCGAGCGTGATCAGGCCATCCGCGATGTCCGGGCAGCTGGCATCCACCACTTCGGCCTCTGCATCCATGGCATCGGGTTGCGCGATGCTGAATGAACTGATCAGGTTGGCGCAGCCGAGATAGCCTTCAACAGTGATCTCGTAGTCGCCGGCGGCCAGACTGTTCACCTCGATGGTGCCCGAGGCGCCCTCGATGCTGCTGATCACCTGGCCCATGTCGTTGTACACGGTCACGTCGGCAGCGCCTTCGGCGATCACGATCTCCACTCCGCCGTTCGCGTCCCCGTTGCACATGGCATCGCTGGTCGAGACCGGCATCGGGGCGCTGGCGTGGATGATGAATCGGGGCGTCTCTGAGTCACCGCCTGAGCTGCCGCTGAAGCTGTAGCTGGTGCCTTCCTCCAAGGTGGTGAAGGTGCCCGTGACGAGATCCTCGAGCCGGATGCAGGTGAGGCCCACCTGCTCGATGCCCGTGGCGGTGACCGTGTAGGTGCCGGTGACGGGAATGTGCACGAGCACGGGGATCTGGATCGCGCTGCTGAATGCTCCGTAGGCGTTGATCGCCAAGTTCACCGCATCAGCCGTGGTGCCGATGCGCGGCGCCTCCGGATGGCTGAAGTTGAGCTTGGGCACATCGTTGCCGGTGAAGGCCGGTTCGCCGGCGGTGAAGACCATCATGGTCTCGTCGCTGAAGGTGTTCATGTCGCTGCTGATCTGCAGGCGCAGCAGCTCGGGCGCATCTTCGCTGCCACCGAAGAAACCTCCGTTGTTGCCGCTCACCTTGGCGCTCTCGCCCACGGTGGTCGTCAGGTTCGAACCCGAGGCCTTCAAGTAGAAGCCTTGCGAGCTCTGGATGGTGTTGGTGGCGCCGTTGGTGCCGAAGCCCAG
>CAZFBP010000222.1:4339-5661 GCA_964517255.1 uncultured Chryseobacterium sp. | reverse complement strand
CCGGCATCACGTGGAGCGCCTCGACCGCGTCGAGCTGGTCCTCACCGAGGGCAGTTTGCCCACGCGCTTGGGCGACGGACGCTCCATTCTGCCTGACGGATCCTTCGGCCGATTGCTGGTGCGGGCGCGAACCATGATCACGGGCAAGGACTGGCGGCAGCAGTTGCGCGAGCGGATCGCCGTCATGCTGCGTGAGGCGCGCATCGATGTGCTGCTCGCCGAGTACGGCGACGTGGGCAGCGAGCTGCTGCCGGTGTGCCAGGCCCTGGCCATTCCCATCGTGCCCTACTTCCTCGGAGTGGATGCCTACCGCAACGACATACTGGCACGCTACAACGGCCATCGCGAACTGCTCAGGGGTGCTGCGCACATCGTAGCTGTGAGCAAAGCGATCAAGGCGCAGCTGGTCTCGCTGGGCGCAGCGCCGGAACGCATCACCTACAACTCCTGCGGCGCCGACCTCGAGCGTTTCAAGCCGTGCGCGCCGGGCGATGCGCCGCCGCATTTCCTCGCGGTGGGCCGCTTCGTGGAGAAGAAGGCGCCTCACATCACCATCGCCGCTTTCGCCCAGGTGGCGAGGCAGCGGCCCGAGGCGCGCCTCACCTTCGTGGGCGACGGACCCCTCTGGGAGCGGTGCCGGGCATTGGTGGAGGAACTTGGCGTGCAGGATCAGCTGGCGCTCGTGGGCCGGAAGTCGCCCGATGAGATCGCGGCGCTGCTGAAGCGTTCGCGCGCCTTCGTGCAGCACAGCGTGGTCTCGCCGACCAATGATCGTGAGGGGAGTCCAGTGGCCATTGTTGAGGCGATGGGCAGCGGTGTCCCGGTGGTGAGCACGCGGCACGGCGACATCACTGAACTGGTGGGCGAGGAGCGTGGGCTGCTCTGCGATGAAGGCGATGCGGAGGGCATGGCTGCGAACATGCTGCGATTGGTCGATCATCCGGAGGAAGCGGCACGCATGGGCGCTGCCGCTCGATCTTACGTGCTGGCCGAGCACCGGGTGGAGGACCGCATCGCCAGCCTGCAGAGCATCCTCGAGCGCGCCGCAGCGGGCAGGCCCGTGCAAGGCTGAAGGATAGCTTTGGGCGGCTAACGCCTCAACCTCCGCGCATGAAAAAGCTCTTGTCATCCGCAGCCGCGCTGCTTGTCCTGAACACCAGCGCGCAGGTGAAGGCGCCGGCCACCACGCTCGCGGACCTGCACGCGCTGAAGGCGATGGCCGCCGAGCTTCATGATGCCGTCACGCTCACCAAGCAGGCGCAGGGTCGTTACCCCGTGGCCCTGATCCATGGGCGATGCATGGTGGGCTTCCTGGCCAAGGC
>CAZFBP010000222.1:0-4239 GCA_964517255.1 uncultured Chryseobacterium sp. | reverse complement strand
CGCTGCTCGCCGCCGGGTCCGATACCGCCAACATCTACAGCTACCACTACCACGGCACGCACGTCGCGGGCATCGCGGGCGGCAGCGGTGCGGGCACGCCCTATCGCGGCATCGCGTTCGAGTCGCAATTCCTCTTGGCCACCTGGTTGATCGATGCCGCCGCCGTGATCGACTGCTACGCGTGGATGAAGCAGATCGCCGACGCCGATGGCAAGCGCCTGGTGATCAATCAGAGCTGGGGCCTGCACTGGATCGGCACGCTCGATGGCAACTCGCTGCTGAGCCAGGCCATCAACACGCTGGCGCAGCAAGGCGTGGTCTTCGTGAACTCCGCGGGCAACAACGGCGATGTGAGCTTCCATATCAAGAGGACTTTCAGCGCTGACACGCTGCGCACGCGCGTGGTGTTCTACAACTACGCCGCCAATGCGAGCATGTGGGGGCAGAGCATCAGCATGTGGGGCGAGGCGGGGCAGCCCTTCAGCGCGGGCTTCCTCGTCACCAGCAACACCAATCAGGTGCTGGCGGAAACGCCGTGGTACCAGACCGCCACGCAGGCCGCTTACTTGGACAGCATGATCGTCGTCGGCACGGATACGGTCTTCTTCAACCTCGCCGCCGATGCTGCGCACCCGCTCAACGGAAGGCCGCACTTCCGCCTGCGCGTGAAGAACCGCAGCGCGTACATCAAGGTGGCGCTCAAGGCCACCGCGCCCAGCGGCACGGTCCACTTCTGGAACGTCACCGAGCTGGTCACCG
Source organism: uncultured Chryseobacterium sp. (assembly GCA_964517255.1). GTDB lineage: Bacteria > Bacteroidota > Bacteroidia > Flavobacteriales_F > PHOS-HE28 > PHOS-HE28. The sequence continues at coordinate 3,480 of CAZFBP010000222.1, read as the reverse complement.
ATGTGGGCAATTGGGGCCAGGCCTTCCTCCCGTCGGTGAGCGGCTGGGTGGCGGGCGACAACCAGTACGGCATCAGCGAGCCGGCCACCACCGAAGGGCTCATCAGCGTGGCCGCCTTCACAAGCGAGTACCTGCTCTCCAACGGAAGCGTGCAAGGCGGCACCATCGCCTCCTTCTCCTCCTATGGACCCACGCTCGATGAGCGCGTGAAGCCCGACATCGCCGCGCCCGGCGTCAGCGTCTCTTCCGCAGTGAGTTCGTTCACGGATGCCGCGGTGAATCCCAATCAGACCATCACCTTCCAAGGTCAGTCCTATGAGTTCGCGCGGCTATCGGGCACCAGCATGTCGTCGCCGGTGGTCGCCGGTATCGCGGCCCTGCTGCTCGATGCCGACCCGACGCTCACGCCGGAAGAGGTGAAGCAATTCATCATGACCACGGCGCGCACCGATCAGCACACCGGCGTGATCCCGCCCGGCGGCAGTTTGCGCTGGGGCATGGGCAAGGTGAACGCGTATCGCGCCATCACCGAGGCGCTGGGCATCGTCTCCGTCCCGGAAACGAGTGCGGATGGCCTCAGCATCTGGCCGAATCCGGCGGATGAATCGGCGCAGGTCTCGCTGCCCGCCGTTTTCGCGAAGGCGCGCGTGGCCATCTGCGACATGACCGGGCGCACGGTGCTCTCGGCGAGCGTGAATGGAGCGCGTTCTTTCAGGATCGATGCATCCGCACTTGGGGCGGGCTGCTATCAAGTCGTGATGGAGGCCGATGGCGAGCGCTTCGCCGCGCGCTTCGTGAAGCGCTGAGCCGCCGCCATCTTCGCGCCTGCCATGCACCCGCGCGAGCTCGCCATCGCCGACTACACCTACGCACTGCCCGATGAGCGCATCGCACAGCACCCGCTGGCCGAGCGCGCCGCGAGCCGTTTGCTCGTGTGGCGCGATGGCGCGATCGCCGACAAGCGCTTCGGCGACCTGGTTGACGAGCTGCCGCCCGGCGCGCTGCTCGTGCTCAACAACACGCGCGTGTTGAACGCGCGGCTCGTGTTCCATCGCGATTCCGGCGCGCGCATCGAGGTGCTCTGCCTGGCGCCTGCGGATGGCGGGCCGATGGAACGCGCGCTCGCCGGGCAAGGGTCGGCGGAATGGAGCTGCTTCATCGGCAATGCGAAGCGTTGGAAGGAAGGGGAGGAGCTGTTCCTGGCGTGCGAGGGACTTGAACTGCGCGCCACGCGTACGGGTGCAGGAAGCGTCCGGTTCAATTGGCAACCCGGCGATCGATCCTTCGCCGAGGTGCTCGGTTCCCTGGGGCATGTGCCATTGCCGCCGTACATGAAGCGCGCCGATGCCCTGGACGATCGGACGCGCTACAACACGGTGTTCGCGCGACACGAAGGATCGGTCGCGGCGCCCACGGCGAGCCTTCATTTCACGCGTGAGATGCTGGGCGCGCTGCGTGCGAAGCACGTGCGGACGATCGAGCTCACCTTGCACGTGGGCGCGGGCACCTTCCTGCCGGTGAAGAGCGAGCGCATGGAGCAGCACGGCATGCACAGCGAGGAGGTGAGCGTGCCGCGCGATGCAATCGCAGGATTGCTGCGACAGTTGGGCGAAGGCCCCGTGGTGGCCGTTGGCACTACTGCGCTGCGCAGCATCGAGAGCCTTTTCTGGCAGGGCGCGCGGATTCTGCGCGGCCATGCCGCAGACATGATGGAGGTGGAGCAATGGGAGCCGTACGCCGCGAGCGATGCACTGCCCTCCGCGCACGAAGCGCTTCAAGCCGTGATCGGCCTCTTGGATGAACGCGGCGAGCAGGCCTTGGCCGGGCGCACGCGCCTGCTCATCGCGCCGGGGTACCGATTCCGGATCGCCGACGCGCTCGTGACCAATTTCCACCAGCCGCAGAGCACCTTGCTGCTATTGGTCGCTGCCTTCATCGGCCCGGGCTGGCGCGCGGTGTACGACCACGCGCTGGCGAACGGCTACCGCTTCCTCAGCTACGGCGACGGATCGCTGCTGTGGCGGAAGGGCTAACGTGAGAACGAATTCAGCCCGATGATGGAGGCAATGAGCGTGAAGAGGAAGAAGAGCCGCCAGAAGTCGGCCGGTTCCTTGAAGAGCGCGATGCCCACGACGGCCGTGCCCGCCGCGCCGATGCCCGTCCACACCGCGTAGGCGGTTCCGATGGGCAATGACTGCGATGCCCGGTACAGCAGGGCCATGCTCACGGCGAGGCAGCATAGGAAGCCGATGAGCCACCACGCACGCACGTTGCCTTCAACGAGTCGCGCCTGCCCCAGGCATGTTGCGAAGCCCACTTCGAAGAGGCCGGCGATGATGAGCAGGAGCCAGGGCATGGGTCATAGCGCGTAGGCGAGCATGAGCGCCACGCCCGCACCCCGCGTGCGCTCGGTGAAGAAGGCAGGCGCGTGCGGCGTGGAGAGCATGAGCAGCCAGTGCGTGCCGAAGCCGCGCGTGGCGCTCAGCCCGAGCCTCAATCCGCCGAAGCCGCCCATGCTCAGCGTAAGGCCGGCATCGGTGCGCGCGCTGAACGAGTGTTCGCCGGTGAAGGCCAGTTGCGGCACGTAGCCCGGCAGGTTACGCTGATCCACGGCCAGCGCGCCCTTCCATCGGCCGCTGATCCTGCCGCGCATGCGCGCGCTGAGGCGGAAGGGCAGCCAGGTGGTGATGCTCGCGCTGGTGAAGCGCACGCCGAGCGTATCGAGGATCTGCTGCTCGCCGAGGATGGCCTGATCGAGCTCGAGGATGTTCTCCACGCGGAGGCCCTCGAAGCTCAAGGTGGTATCGCGCTGCAGGCGCTGCGAGCCGCGGCCCCACGCGCAGAAGCCGAGGTCCTGCGCCTCCACTTCGAGCAGCAGCCCTTTCGCGCGCGCCAGCGGCAATTGCCAGCGACCGGAGAGCGCGAGGCCCATGCCGTTGAGCGTGCCGGTGCGGCTGCTCGCGGTATCGCTGCGCGCATAGCTGCCGTTCACGTTGGCGCGCAGCACGCGGCCGTCGGCGCCGGTGTAGAGGTCGGCCCAGCGCACATCCACGGCATCGAGGCTCTGCCCCAGGACGAGGTCAACGCGCACGTAGTGCGATTGACGCAAGTGCCGTGCGCCGAAGCCGATGGTCTGGTAGCGCACGCGCGTGTATGCCGTCGGACCGATGTCGGCGCGCCGCGCCTCGTAGGGCGCGTTGCCATAGAAGGTGAGGTTGTAGAGGTCGGCCGGGAAGCGCACGCCCATGTGCTCGTGATGCGCCACGCTCAGTTCCGAGCGCCATGCCTTCATGCGCGGGCCGAGGTAGGTGAGGCGGGCATCCAGGTTGTAACCGGCGCTGTTGCGCACCCGCAAGGCATCGCGCGAGCGGTCGCGCAGCTCGCCATCGAGGTACTCGCCGCGCCAGAGCGAAGCGGGCATCTCGTTCAGCAGTGAGTTGGCATTGAAGTCGCCGGCGCCTTCGAGGATCACCGCGCGGT